>JANLYJ010000066.1:0-2728 GCA_031365555.1 Gemmatimonadaceae bacterium
CCCATACGCCTTTCACGGCAATCCATGTCAGTTGCGGCGGTTTTGAGTTTGACGTTGTCGCCAACGAGGAATTGTTAGCTGAGCCGCCGGGGAAAGGAGCATGTATACATATTCCGTCCGCTTGGCTCTCAGGACGAGTCGCTGAATGGCTTTGAGAGGAGGTAACTCGGACAGCTCGCGCGAGGTATAGTTGGAGACCTTCCCGTCGCGCCGGACTTAAAGCTGGTTCTGCCGCGGTGGGCAAAGTCCATGGCACCTAGCTGCGGCGGGGCATCGAAGCGACAGGCCCGCGGGATGAACTAGAGACGCGAACTGTCTTTAGCTGACCATCTGAAACGCTGGCTTCGCGCGCTTCATTTCCTTTGGGAATCGGCGGAACCAGGATGAGAGCAACAGCAGCTCGTCGATCTCGTGCGTCGGAACCGAGGCCGCGGGTTTCTTGACGTCCTCGGCGGAAAAAATCTGGTCGACGAGCTCACGGAGTTGTTTGCGTTGGCTCGTTGATTTCGGCTTCTCGAGCTCGGCTCTCACAACTCCACGTTTGACGAGATAGACGCGGTCGTCCCCTTCGTGGCCGGGGACTGTGTAGACAAATGAAAGTGTTTCGACGGCGAAGCGCAGTTGACCGAACTGTTCTCTCAATCCTTCCAGGCGCTGGAGCTTGTCGCGGAACGAAGCGGCGCGCTCGTATTCCAGGTTTGTGCTCGCGGCTTCCATCTTCTTGCGAAGGTCGTTGAGCGGGCCATCGTCGTCGCCGTCAAGGAATGAGCGCGCGAGGGCTACCCGTTCGGCATATTCATTTTCCGAGCATCCTGCGACGCAGGGTCCAAGACACTTGCCGATTTCATAACGGATGCAGCCGGGCGTGCGCGCGCCGAGGGAAAAGAGCTCTGCCTGATCGGTAAAGTGCATCGGGATGTCGGACTTGCAGTCGCGCAGCATCAGGATGTCGCTCAACTCGCGCAGGGCTTCTTCGATTCTGGCCGCTCCCACAAATGGTCCGTAATACATGGAAGCGTCGTCAGCCGATGGACCGCGCACGACCATCAGCTTTGGTGCGGAGCCGCGGGTCAGCTTGATGAAAGAGTAGTGACGCGCATCCCGCTTCATTGCGACGTTGTAGCGCGGACGGAAACGCTTGATCAACCGCAGCTCGTGAAGGAGCGCGGCAAATTCACTTGGCGCGTAGTCCCACTCGATCGACGTGGCCTCGCGAAGAATTCGCGCGCCCTTTTCTTCCGGGTAGGCGCAGCGGAAATAACTGAGCAGACGGGTGCGAACCTGCTTCGACTTTCCGACGTAGATGATTTCGCCTTCGGGCGAGAGCATCCGGTATGTGCCGGGGCGGTCGGCCGCACCGGAGCGAACTGTGGCGCGCATGATTTTCAGCTGGTCTTCGCTCGTGGGCACGTGTTTCAGCGAAGACTTTCGCATCAGTTCTGGCATCTCACGCATAAAACTGTCTGGCGTCCGTCAATTTCGTGTGTTCCAACCATTTTTGACTTGCAGCGCGGGCAGGGCAGCCCTTCGCGACCGTAGGCGTTCAGCCGGTCAACGAAGCCGCCCTTCTCACCCGAAGTGTCGCGATAATCGCGGAAGCTCGTTCCATTCATCTTGATAGCTTCACGCAATACAGTGACGACTGACTTATGGAGAAGTTTTATCTCGTCTTTTGAAAGCGTAGACGCATCGCGCGATGGATCGATTCGCGCGGTCCAGAGTGCCTCATTCGCATAAATGTTTCCGACGCCTACAACTTTCTTCTGATCCATCAACGCGCGCTTTACCGCCTGGTGGGTTGAACTGAATAGCTCCGATAGATGGGCTGCGGTAAAGGAACGGTCAAGAGGCTCTATTCCGAGAGCTCCAGTGTACTCCTCGAACCGCTCTTGATTCATGAGTGCGACGGTGCCCAGCCTGCGGGTGTCGCAATAGTGCACGGCACGACCGTCATCCAGGAAAAACGCAAGCGTTGAGTATTTTAGCGCTGACTTATCCAGTCTCCCGTCGTCGATGGTCCAGCCTCCGGTGAAACGGGGCTGCATGAGAATTCGGTCTCCGGTGCTCAGATCGGAAATCACGAGCTTGGCCCGGCGCCATGAGCGCAGGAATTTTGCACCAACCAGGCGCTTCTTGAATGTGGCCTGTGATACTTCGCGAATCACATCGGCTTTTCGGATTGTAACGCGCTCGATCGTCCTTCCGGATATAGCGGCGTCCAGCTGGCGCGCCATCGTTTCGGTTTCAGGTAGTTCGGGCAATTCTCTCCAGCTCCCTATGACCAATATCCCGCCTGAACTGTTTTCCCTCGAACTGAATCCGCTCGGCGTACTCGCGTACGCGCACAATTGCTTGAGGCAGCGACGGGGCGACGCAAGTGATGGCGAGGATTCGATGTCGGCCATATTAGCTCGTCATCCCGTGCTTGACCCGTGACCCGCCTTTCTTGCGGCACACAGTCAGGAAGGCAGGTCCCGGGTCGAGTCCGGGAAGACGGCAAGCGGTCATCCCAACCGCGCCAGCGCGGCGGAGAGCCGCTCGGCCTCGGCGGCCCGCGCGTCATGGTCCGCCCGCGCCTTCTCGACCGCCTCGGGCTTGGCGCGCTCGGCGAAAGCGGGATTGGCGAGGCGCGCGGCGAGGGCGTCGCGGTCTTTTTCGACGATGGTCATGGCTTTGGAGAGGCGGTCACGCTCGGCGTCGAGGTCGATGACACCTTCGAGTGGTAAAA
>JANLYJ010000117.1:0-5243 GCA_031365555.1 Gemmatimonadaceae bacterium
ATGAAGTCAGTCGCCGGTCGTTTGCGTCTCGACCTTGCGCAGTATCGTGAACTCGAAGCGTTAGCGTCTTTCGCATCGGATCTCGATGCGGCGACAAAGAAGCAGCTCGAGCGCGGTGCGCGCACTGTAGAAATTCTCAAGCAGCCCCAGTTCAAGCCGATGGCCGTCGAAGATCAGGTTGTGATCATTTATGCGGTCACCAATGGTTTCCTCGACACGATTCCCGTCGCCGAAATGAAGGAATGGGAGCGCGGATTCCTGGACAGCCTGCAGTCACAGTTCCCGCAGGTGCCTGAGCGCATCAAGAAGGACAAGGCGCTCTCCAAGGAAATAGAAGCAGATCTCAAGCGCGCGATCGAGCAGTTCAACGAATCGCGCGACAGCAGCAAGCCCGCAGCGTAAATCAGCAGGGAAACTGACGAATGGCTAAGGGTCGCGAGCTAAAGGGACGGATCAAGTCCGTCGAGAACACGCGGAAGATCACGCGCACAATGGAGATGGTTGCCACCTCCAAGATGAAGCGCGCGCAGGATCGTGTCGCGGCTGCCCGCCCATACGCGAACGCACTGCGCGACGTGATTTCCAGCCTGTATTCCGTGGAGCTCGCAGAGCGGTTTCCGCTCCTGCGGCAGCCTGCAGCTGTCAAGAATGCGGCGGTCATCATGCTCACGAGCAATCGTGGTCTCGCCGGGGCATTCAACGCCAACCTGATCAAGGAAGGGCGCAATCTTCTGGCGTCGCTCGACCGTGATGGAATCGCAACGGAAGTTCACGTTGTCGGCAAGAAGGGACTGGGATACTTCCGGTACATCGGCCGCAAGGTTGCAACCAGCAGAACCGATTTCACTGACAAGCCGACAGCAGAAAACGCATCGGACATCGTGAATTCGCTGATTGGCCGCTTCACGTCTGGCGAGCTGGATGCAGTCTATGTGGTCTACGCCAAGTTCAACTCGGCGCTTTCAATTCCGCCAACCGTCGAACGCATCCTGCCGGTGACCCCGCCAGCCAAGGACACGGCTGGAACCCAGAAGGACTACCTGCTCTATCCGGATGCCGAGGCGATCCTGACCGAGCTGCTGCCTTCATATGTGAGAAACAGTGTCTATCGCGCGCTTGTAGAAACAGTCGCAGGTGAACAGAGCGCACGCCGCACCGCAATGAAGAACGCTACAGACAACGCAGGTGAAATGCTCAACGTCCTGAGGCGCACCTACAACCGCGCGCGCCAGGCGCAGATCACGCAGGAAATCGCAGAAATCGTCGGTGGTGCTGCAGCACTGGAGTAGTCAGAAAGGTTTTTAACAGCATAGTGCCGCCTTCGGCGGCGAGAACAGCAAGAGATGAGAAGGAGGCACGGAGGACTACACCCATTGGTGAACTACGTGCGCAGCGAAGGCTCAATGTTGTTAAACAAGAACCAAGCAGTTCTCCGTGAACTCAGTGCCTCCGGTAGTTCTCGCGACCGAAGGTCGCACATTGCAGTTGATCTTGTAGTTGCCGTTGCAGTTTGAACTCTGATTTCAATCGATCTTTAACAAGCGAAACAAAAATGGCCACAGCCGTCGCAACCAAAAACATGGGAAAGGTCGTCCAGGTTATCGGACCCGTTCTGGACGTTTCTTTTGAGTCCGAGCATCTCCCTGAGCTCTACAATGCGCTAAGAATCCGCGCGAAATCCGAGTCGGGCACAGACATCAACGTTGTAGTCGAAGTGCAGCAGCACATCGGACGCAACCAGGTGCGCGCTGTCGCGATGTCATCCACCGACGCAGTCGTTCGTGGAATGGACGTCGAAGACACGGGCTCTTCGATCACGGTTCCGATCGGTTCGGTTCCGCTCGGCCGTATCCTCAACGTCCTCGGCGAGCCCGTTGACGACGGGGAGCCGATTCCGGCTGACGCAGAGCGCTGGCCGATTCACAGAAGCGCGCCTGAGTTTGCCATTCTCGAACCGAAGACAGAGATCTTCGAAACCGGCATCAAGGTCATCGATCTCATCGCCCCGTTCGTGAAGGGTGGAAAGATCGGACTCTTCGGTGGTGCAGGAGTAGGAAAAACGGTCGTCATTCAGGAGCTGATCAACAACGTGCAGAAGGGGCACGGTGGCCGGTCGGTGTTCTGCGGAGTTGGCGAGCGTACCCGCGAAGGCAACGATCTTTATCTCGAGTTCAAGGAAGCGGGCATTCTCGATTCCGTCGCTCTGATTTATGGTCAGATGAACGAGCCGCCGGGTGCACGTCTCCGCGTCGGTCTTACAGGTCTCACTGTTGCTGAATATTTCTGCGACGTCGAGAACCAGGACGTTCTGCTCTTCATCGACAACATCTTCCGCTTCACCCAGGCCGGTTCTGAAGTGTCAGCGCTTCTCGGTCGTATGCCGAGCGCCGTAGGGTACCAGCCGACGCTCGCAACGGAGATGGGCGATCTGCAGGAAAGAATTACCTCCACCAAGAACGGATCCATCACGTCAGTGCAGGCGATTTATGTTCCTGCAGACGACATCACGGATCCGGCACCTGCAACTGCATTTGCCCACCTCGACGCGACAGTCGTGCTTTCGCGCGCAATCACCGAGCTCGGCATCTATCCCGCCGTTGATCCGCTTGCATCGTCATCGCGTATTCTCGATGCGCAGTTCATTGGTGAACGGCATTACAAGGTTGCGACCGGAGTGCAGAGAATTCTTCAGCGCTACAAGGAGCTGCAGGACATCATCGCGATTCTCGGCATGGATGAACTGTCGGAAGAAGACAAGCTCGTCGTCGGCCGCGCGCGCCGTATTCAGCGCTTCATGTCGCAGCCGTTCGCAGTCGCCGAGCAGTTCACCGGTATCGCTGGTAAGTATGTGAAGCTCGAAGAGACCATTTCGTCGTTCGAGCGTCTCGTCGCCGGTGAGTTCGATCAGTATCCGGAGCAGGCGTTCTTCATGGCCGGTGGAATCGACGACGTAGTCGAGCGCGCTGCACAGCTCGCGCAGGCGTAGCGTCAGTGCTGAAAGTTTCCGTCATCTCGCCGGAGAGCGTGCTGTTCGAAGGGACAGTCGACTCAGTCGTCGCTCCCGGCTACGACGGCGAGCTGGGCATTCTCAAAGGGCACGCGCCGCTTATGACGCTGCTCGGTAAGGGTGAGCTGAGGCTTGGCGATCTTGGTACGGGACGTCGTTACGCGATCGAGGGTGGTTTTCTGCAGGTCGCTGATGATGAAGTACGCGTCGTCACTGAAAAAGCAACCAAGATCTAATTAGCCTTTGTCCGCCCGTAGCATCGAGCAGTAAAGCGAAAGCCATAAGCCCACGACATGTCGGCCTATGGCTTTTCCGCTATACGCTATCGGCTGCCCATCTCTGCGAAGTCAATTGTTTCGCCTCATTGGCTTGACTATGGCCTCACACGAAAACTAGTATTCAAATCCATACCTTTGTCGCGGCCTACCATGGCACGACCTGTCGACCCTCTTTCTGGACCTGGTGGTCATGAAAAAATCTGGTTTGCTTCTGGCGCTCTTGTCTTTTTCGGCTTGCAATAGCGATACGTTCACCGACGTTCCCGCGAACTCGAATTTCTATGCCCTGCGGATAAGTCCAGCCGCTACGAGTCTTGGCGTTGGGCAGACCCTGCAAACGGCCGTCACTGCGTATGATGCAGGCCCTTGCGGTGGTGCGGCGTGCAGCCCCCTCACTCCTGGAAATGTTATTACAACGCCGGGAACTCCAATCTTCAGGTCGACCGACACCACGCGAGTCAAGGTGAGTTCGACAGGTCTTATCAAAGCGATCTCTGCTGGTACGGCATCCGTGATCGCGAGCCTTCAGGATATTCCGGGATTCCTGAGTGCACCGTCGGTCACGCGTGCGGACACTACCGTTGTAACGGTCACGGCAGCGCCGGTTTCGGTTTCAGCACTGACGCTAACGGCGAGCAGAAACACGACTGGTGCGGGATCGCCGGACACGCTCGTGGTGACGCTCACTGATGCGAGTGGAGCGGTTGTTAACTCGCAGAAGGCCGCAACGATCACTGGAACAAACGTTGGGCGCCCGAGGTTTTTCTCCAGCAATCCGGAAGTTGCGACCGTTACGAGCACTGGAATCGTGAACGGGATAAAGCCGGGTACCGCCACCATTACGGCGGCAATTTCCGTGGGAGGTGTTAACAAGACGGCCACATTCCCGATTACCGTCACAGCGCCGATTACTGGAACCGTCGCGATCACCACTGCGACTTCGGGAACCGGAATTCTCTTTTTCCCGAACGCGCTTACGGTATCGGCCACTCAGGCGAAGGTGCAGGGTGCCCTTGGCGCGGTTGTAACGTTCTCGGTCACTTCCGGGACGTTTTCAACGTCGACCACGCCGAATAGCACACAGTGTTTCAACGTCACATTCGCCAACCCGGGCGCTGCTGAAGCAACAACGCAGACGGGACTCTCAGGAAATATTGGCACTGGTGGGGTGGGAAGCGCTAATCCGCCGCTCTGCAGTGGAAGCCAGGCACGTCTCTTCACAACCCCGGGGACCTACACGTTCTCGAATACAACGAACGGCGCTACAGGATCGCTCATCGTCCAGTGATCATTCGCTCACTGGAATCACTTACACCTTTTCGCGAGATGGGTCTGCGAAGGGAGGGTTCACGAAAAATGTTTCGTTTTATACAAAAACTGGTAGTAGTTGTTTGCGCAGTGCTCACGCCCGTTGCAATGAACGCACAGCAGGCGACGGGAACGATTTCCGGAGTTGTGCGTGAGCTGGGCACTGGCAAGCCGCTGGAGAACGCGAGGATTTCAGTTGTGGGTACCAACATCACAACGGGAACCAACGCTGACGGCACATTCACTCTGCGCGGCGTTCCGGCTGGAACTGTAGAAGTCCGCGCGCTCGCACTTGGGCACGCGCCGCAGAAAGTCACCGTTTCGGTGGGTGCTGCCGCGACGGCTAGAACCGAATTCTCGGTTGCTGTGGCAGCGGTTCAGCTGCAGCAAGTCGTTACAACGGCAACCGGCATCCAGCGTAAGGTCGAGGTCGGAAACGACGTTGCTCAGATCAATGCCCGAGAGCAGGTTGCAGAACACCCAATCGCCAACATCACGGATCTTCTTAACGCCAAAGCTCCCGGCGTACAGGTGCTTGGCGGAACCATGACCGGAACTGGTCAGCGAATTCGCATCCGCGGTCAGAACAGTCTGTCGCTCGACAATGCGCCCATCGTCATCATTGATGGAATTCGCATGGAATCGGCAAC
>JANLYJ010000200.1:0-1619 GCA_031365555.1 Gemmatimonadaceae bacterium
GGAAGGAAAGCCGCCACCTCGAGTCCTGCGAGGAACCAGACAATCTCGCGCCTCACAAAGAACGTCGCAGCAACTACGAGGCCGGTAGAGACGATGAGGTAGCCGCAACACGCCAGGACAATCAGCCACTTGTTGGCGTTCCAGATCGCTTGTCGTTCGACGCCGCCCCGCCGTCGGCTGTACGCACCGCTCGTCGGAACACACCAGAGTCATCGGCGCTGCTCGCTGTGACCTTGAGGCGGCGACTCGCAGGTCGTGCAGATGAGTCATCGATAAGTCGACACCTCATTGGGTACCGGCTCCACCGCTTCCCGCGCGACACTCGTTGCATGGCAAACACAGCAAACCTGCAAGCAGCGATCGAATGGATGAGAAACGACCTCGCCCGGCAGTACGGGATGCCATTCGAAAAGCGCAAGGTCGAGCTTGAGACCGGCGGATGGCGCACGTTCAATGCAGTCGGGGCCGATGCGAGCGTTGTCGCGACCGTGATGAACAGTTCCGGGGCGACGTCAGGGGGCAAGAAGCCAGTCGGCAAGATCCGGGGGGCGATAGCCGAGCTCTACTTCCTATCTCTGGTGGCTGCTCCGCATCGAATGCTCGTCACTACTAACAGGAGCTTCTTGACTTTCCTGGAACATGACCTGGACGGTGCCCTCGCCGCGGGTCTCGAACTTGTCCACGTAGCACTACCGCCTGATCTAGCTGCGGCTGTCGCACGTGTGAACGAGATCGCCAGCGAAGAGATGAACTGAAGGCACGCAGTTCAGCACCGTCCTAACCCGATTCAGAAGCGCCGTTCTGTTCGCTTCGTCGATCATCGAATGGCGTCGTTCTGTATCGATGCTATGGGCGTCCCTGACCGGCATTTCAGCGTGGTTCGTCGGGGGTTGCGACGGTGACCGGCGTCATGCGAACTATGGCGGCAGCAAGGGCGATGCCATGAGATACTTCTCGAAGAGTTGACGAGCTTGATCGCCCGCCGACATATTGAAGCGAGCTTCGTGCGCGAGACCGTTCCGCTGCGCATAAAGGTCATCGAACTTCTGGCAGTCCTCAACGTTTCCTCCGGCGACAGTCTCAAAGCGCCTGGCTAGACCCTGTCTTGTCGCAGCGGGCCTACGAGTTCGAGCACCAGTCTGTGCCTTGGTCAGTAGCTCAAGTGCCGTAAACGCTGAGAGGAACTCGAGATTCGCGTCGAGATCCCACTCGAGCGATTGGCCGAACGCGCTGATGGCTTGCGCCATTCGCGGGTCTTGCTGGCTTGCGACAAGGATCCGCCCAAAGTCGCGGGCGGCCTCACTACGCAGGCTCGTGCTGACCGTGCCACGTGCGCTTCCGGACAGCGTCATCAGAAAGTGCGGCCGACTATCGGGTCGAACGTACCACCACGCGTGCCCAACATTATGAGTGCGAATCGCGTGCCGTGCCGCAAGGCCAATCGTGCCGATGATCCGGCGGTGGATCTCTCGCGACGGCGGACCGATGAGAACCGCCATCGGCGATGGTTCAGACACCAGCTCGAAGGACGCGTCGAACTCCTCGTCAACAGCGGGAAAGGGAAACGTTGCCACCGTGTGATCGCCGACAGCGTCCAGAACGAGCCAGGCTCCGGGTCC
>JANLYJ010000204.1:0-7954 GCA_031365555.1 Gemmatimonadaceae bacterium
TGCCCCCGGCGATACGCTTTCCAAGAACGAACATGCAGCCGGCCCTTCCATGGTCGGTCCCGCGACTGCCGTTCTCACGTACGTTGCGACCAAACTCGGAAATCGCGACAACGGTAACCGACGAGGCCTGGTTGCCGGAAATCAGGTCGGCGTATAGCGCGGAAAGAGAATTGGAGAACTGCTGCATCAGTGTGAACATTCCGCCAGCGAGAGGATCTTCGTTGGCATGCGTATCCCAGCCGCCAATGTCAACCTGAATTGCCTCGACACCGATATCTGCCTTTATGAGCGCAGCTGCAGAGCGAAGACTGTTTCCAAATGAAGTGTTCGGATACACGGCGCCATTTGCCGGCGCATAGCCTGTAAAGTTGATTCGGCGCAAAATGTCGATCGTAGTGATCGCGTCGAGTGCTTCCGCGCGAATGGGATCAACCTGGTCGGAATAGTCGGCCTTGAGCCAGTCTGTGCGTTCCTGGCGCGTGGCCGCGCTTCCGGCCAAACCAAAATTCGCCGGACTTGGTATCGGCAAGGTCTTGGGCCCACCCGCTAACGTCTGTGGAAGGCCGGTTGCCAGACCAACTCCCCGCAGCGTTGCGCCTGCTTTCGCAGGAGTAGTGCTGGAGAGATGTCGCCCCAGCCACCCTGTAACGATGGTTGGATCACGCGGCTTGCCAACCTCTATGAAACGCTGCGCATCGAAGTGAGAGCGCGTTGTGTCCAGTGATCCGGCACCGTGCACCACGAGAAGCTCTCCAGCCGAATATGCCGTCATCAGGGACGACATGGCCCGGGGAAATGCAAAGGTATTGTCGAGCGCTATCCCGCGCGTGGCCGCAGTGCTATCGGGCCGGGGAATCGCGATGGTTGGACGACCGGCATAGTAATTGGCATCAGCAAATGGCGCGCACAAACTCAATCCGTCGGCACCACCTCGCATGAATATCGAGATGATGACGTCACGGCTCGAATTGGCGGTCTGTGCGAGCACCACCTTCGGCAGCCAGGGGGGCATTGCAGTAGCCAAAAGAGCAGTTCCAGCGGACCATGCAAGGAAGTCGCGTCTGGATAGTTCGCGGTATTCGTCGCAGCTGTCGTTATCGCAGTTGGTCACTGGACTAGTACCATTGGAAGGTTGATGAATTGATGGCAAGCGCGAGGGCTTCGCGCACCCGCGTATTGGAGAGCGGCGCTGCTGTCAGATAAGATCTGATCCGCGTTTCGGTCTTCGAGGGAATTTCTCCCCCGAAAAACGCCCGGTTTATAGCTGCCGTAATTCCATCTGGTGTATCAATAAGGCGAAAGGGCGCTACGTCCACAGCGATGTCACCGGTCGCCAGGGCGGTTACAAAATCCCCATAGTTCCAGCGCTGCATCATGCCGCCCGACCAGTACTGCACAGCGTCGGGATATCCGTCAGGGGTCTCCCACACAAACGATTGCATTCCCATGTTCGTGAGATACGTGCCGGAAATAGCACCCACACCTTTGACAGTCGGATTCAAGCTGCGCAAAGCGGAAACAACGAACTGAAACGGACGCTTATGCTTTGGAGGCGCAGCTGCAAGATTCTCAGGCGTCAGGATTGCCCGGATCATGTCGGGTATCGACCCGCCGGTCTTCAGATACACAGCGCTCACAGCTTCGATCTGCGTAGGCCACGGGTCGTAGCGAAGCAGCCAGCGAATCATCTTGGTTGAAATGAACCGTGCCGTGACCGGACTCGTGGCGAGGTAGTTCAGCACCTTGTCCCCGTCACTCACGCCGGTTGGCGACCCGGCGACAGTCGCAGGAATGGACTGACCCAGGAATGTCTTTGTGCCGTTGTCATGGCCTGTCGGGTCGTACAGAAAGTTTCCACGACCCTGAATGGTCCACCCGCTGAAGCACCGTGCAACCTCGTTTACATCATCCTGCGAATAACCGCCGTCCACACCCAGAGTGTGAAGCTCCAGCAACTCACGCGCATAGTTCTGGTTTACCTTCGGCGCCCTGCTGATGTTGTTGTCGAGGTAAACCAGCATGGCCGCACTGTGCGCGCTGGCTCGCAGCATGTCTGGGAATTTTCCAAGTGCGTTCTTCCGGATCACCTCACGGTCGTCCACAGTCTTGAGGTACCCGACATCTCGCATGCTGATATTGAAATGGTCGGTCCAGAATTCAACCATACGCTCATGCAGCTGGCGCTTCGAAAATGCTGCCCGGAACAAAGTTGCCTGCTGCAACTGGGTCAGGACTGTAGTTGCGTTCAGATTGTATAATTCCTCCACAACCATCGCAGTCTGTGGATAGTTCGCTGTGACAAACGCATCTACAGCGCTGTCATCAATTGCCGATGGATTGAGCTGATAATCCAGGTAGCCGGAGAAACCCCGCGTGCGCGCCAGCTCAGCGTCCTGCCAGGTAAGGCCCATCGTGATCCGACGGGCGAGACGCACCGAGGGTGTTCCCCACCGCTCCATGAGATCCGCAGGAGGTCGATGGAAAAAACCTGGAATGTTGAACTTCGCCTGAACCGCCGATGGACGGCTAAGGCTCGCCATTCTCTGCGCGAGGACGCTGGTTCCGGCCACTCCCGCAATTGTGGCGGCCGCTTTCGCAAAAAACTGGCGCCGCGGCTTGATCGGTCTAATCTCAACTGGCGTACCTATAGTCTCGACCTGTGCTGCGTGAAGTTCACTCCCCGCCTCTGCTTCGGGATCCAGTAAAGCTTCCTTCATTTTGAAATCTCCAGGTCGGGTTCGGGGACGCACGTCTGCAGTCTTCGCGGGCCACCAACATTAGACGATGAGAAATGTCTAACGTTACGGTCGATTTCTAAAGCCCAGCCTAACACATCCCTGAATATAGGAAGACTCGGTTGCGGCGACCGGAGAATTAACGCGAGCTGACGTCCGCATCCTCGCCGCTGCCTCCGGGCTTGCCATCCCTACCCAGGGAAAGAATTTCGAAGGGCGTCCCGCCGGCAGGACTCAAATACTGGTATGGCCGCCCCCATGGGTCTGCCGGGATCGCTTTCCGAACATACGGGCCCCGCCAGTTGACGGGTATCGGCGCCCGCGTTGGGCGGGTACGGAGAGCGCCCAATCCCTGGCTGGTCAGCGGGTAACCGCCGTTGTCGAGGCGATAGTTCTCCAGCGCAGTGCTGAACAATTCGATTTGTGCTCCGGCCGTCGTCCCGCGCGCCTCGGATACACGCCCCACAATCTGCGGACCCACGAGAGCGACGAGCAGCGCAATCACGGCCAGCACAACGACCATTTCAATCAGGGTAAATCCCCTGCGCACCTGATACCGGGGGAACTGTGTGTGACGCATTTAAAGCCTGCCGTTAATACTGTAAATCGCTTGAAGCAGCGCGATGGCAACAAAGCCAACAATGCCACCGAATATCAGTATCAGGGCAGGTTCAATCAACCCAATTGAAACACGAAGGCGTCGGGCCAGGTCGGCTTCGTAGGTTTCGGCTGCGCGCAGGCTCAGATCGCCCAGCCTGCCGGTCTCCTCGCCGACACTTAGAAGCTGCAGTGCTCCCGGCGGCAGCACCCCCGCGAGTTCCGCGCTCAGCCGCCTCCCCTGACTGACGCCTGACATGGCTTTCTCTATCTCGCCGCCAATGAACTCGTTTGCAACACCTGCGCGGGAAATACGCAACGCGGAGAGAATCGGAGTTCCGTTAGAGAGAAGCAATGCAAAAGTCCGGGTGAAACGGGCGGCCGAGAATTCTCGCTCAACCTCGCCGAATATCGGGAGGCGAAGCCGAAAGTGATGCCACCTTTTTCGATTGCCCGGCACACTGTTCCACCGTCGAAATTCCCACACGCCAAGCACACCGACGCCAAGGACCATTGGCCACCAGGAGACAATGAATGCGCTGGCACCCGTGAGCAACCGGGCCGAGTATGGTAGCGTCCCTCCGGCCTCATCCAGCATGGCAGCCAGACGGGGAACTACAAACATCACCATCACGACCAGTCCCAGTGTCGTAACAAATGCCATCAACGCGGGATACATGAGGGCCGAGCGCAGGCGCGCCCGCAGCTCGGCCTCTTCCTCGAGATGCTTGGCCAGCTGCGACATTACCGAGGCGAGTGCTCCCGATTCCTCGCCCGCGGAAATCAGAGCTATCTGAACGCCGCCAAAAAGGCGCGCGTGTACACGCATCGCCGCTGCCAGCGAGACTCCGCGATGCACGTCCGCTCTGATAGCGATAATTGCCCGTGCAACCTCCGGGTTGCGTTCCTGCGCACTGGAAAAGGTGAGCGCGCGTTCGAGGTTAATACCTGCGGAAAGCATGGTTGCCATGCTGCGGGTCCAGAGTACAAGCGCCTCGCGCCGGCCGGAAGACCGCCAATTGCCACGAGGAACGCCATCCTCCACTTCCTCGATCTCAATGGGGAACAACTTCTGCCCACGCAGGTCGTCGAGCGCCGCAGACCGCGACAATGAACTCACCTTCCCTTCGATGACCTCGCCAGCGGTGTTTGCCGCGCGGTACCTGAAACGAGTCGTCATGCGCGCGAACTGCTGCCGATTGCGCGTCTCAGCTCCGAAATACTCGTAACTCCCTGGTAGACGAGATCCCATGCAGCGTCTTCCAGTGATCGCGATCCACTGGTTCGCACTGCATCGCGCAATGCGGCTAGCGATGCACCGCCCGCGATGAGCGCTTTGTGGGCGTCGTCGAGGATGACCAGTTCGTATGCGCCCGTCCTGCCACGATACCCGGTGTTGGCGCACTGCTCGCAACCTGCTGCGCGACGGAAACGCATCATCTTCGTTCCGGATCCCGGCGCGTCCGCGAGTTCCGCGGACCCCGGCTCGTACTCTACCGCGCACGCTTTGCACAAAACCCTGACCAATCTCTGGGCCAGGATCGCCTGCACTGCGGCAGCTACCCTGAAATGTGCTACTCCCATATCAGCGAGGCGGGTAACCGCGCCAGCCGCTTCCGCAGTGTGCAGAGTTGAAAATACGAGGTGGCCGGTTAGCGCAGCCTGAATAGCAATCTCGGCTGTTTCTGCGTCACGCATCTCACCTACCATGATCACATCCGGATCATGGCGGAGAATAGACCGCAAGGCGTCCGGGAAGTCGAAGTTCACTTTCGAGTTTACCGGAATCTGGATCACACCCGGTATTTGATACTCGACCGGCTCCTCGATGGTCACGGTTTTGACGCCGGCAGTGTTCACTCGTTCAAGCGCGGCATAAAGGGTCGTGGTTTTTCCGGAGCCAGTGGGACCGGTCACCACAATCATTCCGCTTGTGCGCCCAAGAACTTTTTCGAATTGCGAACGCAGCTCGCCAGGCATTCCAAGCTCCGCCAATCCGCGAGCGCCGGTTCCATGATCCAGAATACGCAGGACGATACTCTCGCCGTGAAGAGCTGGCAGCGCAGAAACACGTACATCCACTTCCCTGTCGCCAATCACCAGCCGCGTACGACCATCCTGCGGGATTCGGCGTTCAGCGATGTCCAGGCCCGACATTATTTTCACCCTGCTGACGACCGCGGGCCGATGTGCTTCACTGACCCTCGAAATATCCTGCAGCACGCCGTCAATTCTGTACCGCACCCGCAGACCATCTGGCACGGACTCGAGGTGGACATCACTCACACCAAGACGGAGCGCGTCTGCAAGCAGAACGTTGACGAGCCTCACTACCGGCGCCTCGTTAGCGAGCGCCTCCAGGTGGTCGACTCCAATGTCGTCTGCGGTCGCACCGTTCGATTTCATCGTAAGACCGGATGCCGCGGGAGTTTCCGATGCCCGCACAGACATTAGCGCAGCAACAATCTCGGTTGCGGGTACCGCAACCAACCGGATATCACGCGCGAACAAACGCGACAACTCATCGACCACGGTTTGATCTGGCGTCCCCGAAGCGGCGACGAGCAGGCAACCGTCCTCTGCAACGTCCAACGGAATGAGTTTATGCTCCTCGAGATAACGCGTGGACAGCCGCGCGGCGAGCGCGCTCCCCGCAGCAACGCGGAGGTCGCGGCTCTCTATACTCATGGTGTCCGTCGTGGAATCGTATCCGCCGGTATTGCTGGTACGGTGAAGAGGCCGGGCGAAACCCCCTCCATTCGACGGCGGATCCGCTCCTTCAGTTGCTCCGCTGTCTCGTCAGTGCGGACGATGTATGGCGTTACGAAAATCGCGAGCTCGGTGCGATTCACCCTCGTGCTCTGACGCTTGAACAGGTTTCCCAAAACCGGAATGTCCTTCAGGAATGGAACGCCGAGATTGAGCTGTTCCTTCGAACTTCCGATGAGTCCGCCAATCACGACCGTTTGCCCATCGCGAATAGTCGCCCGAGTCGAGGCCTCACGCGTGGAAATCACGGGGGCGTTAAGAGCGGAGGGAATGGTTTGCGACGTAAGTGTGCTTACCTCCTGGAGAATCTGCACACTCACGTAATCGTCCTGGTTGATAGTCGGAATTATCGTCAGGCTGGTGCCGACATCCTGGAACTGCACAGTCCGATCGATTGCAATGTCGTAGCCGAGACGGGAGGAAACCACAAACGGCACCTTGCTGCCAACCAGGATGTGCGCTTCCCGGTTATTTGTGGCGAGAATCTGGGGCGTGGAAAGAATCTGCACGTCGGAATGTGTAGCAATCGCACTTAATACCGCCCGAACCTTGTACCGGTCCAGCGTGACCACGCGCAATAGAAAATCATCACTAACGGCGTTTGAGTCCGGATACGTCGGGGTTCCGAACCGCGTGTCGACTCGGCGACTGTACGCCGACCAGTCGATGCCGAATTGCCGCGTTCGATCCAGCGCGATTTCCGCGACAAGCACTTCGAGCAGGATCTGTGCAGGCCGCACATCTAGGGCCGAGACGGTTTCCCTGATCAGCGGATAGTTGGCAGGCACAGTCCGAACGATCAGTGAGTTACTCGGGAGATCGGGGACGACGACAATATCCCCAACCAGTCTGCCGGTTTGAACCGTCGATTGTGATCGGGCGGCGTCTACGGCAGGCGTGGCCGAAGGGCTGGGCGTTATCGGCGGGTCTCGCCGCATCTGAAAAACCTGCGCTTCGCGTTTCCGAAATGTGTCGAGGTTGCTCGAAAGACTCTTGTCGTCGAGAGAGCGTCCGTCGCCGGACGACGTGGAAGTACCGAACAACTGGCTGAGAGAGTGAGCCAATTCTTCAGCACCGGCATACTTCAACGTGATCACGTAAGTACGCGCTGCCTGCGCCGGCGCTTTCTCTACCGGGAGTATCTGGGCGACGGCGCCCTTCTGAATGAGGACGAGACCGTTGCTCTCGAGAATCGATTCAAGAATGGAGTTGATATCAGCGCGCTCGACGGCGCTTGCGGTCGTGAAAGTAATTCGCTTGTCTGGAACATCGGTCAGCACGACGTTGAGTCCAAGCGACAGCGCCAGCGACCTGATGACATCTGCCAGCCGGGCGTCAACGAAATTAAGCGCCGTTCCCTGAGCTGAAGAACGAGTCTGCGCGCCGATCGACGGCGCCACGCAGAAGGTCAAGGAGAAAGCGACTACCAATACGCGGTTCATGTGTCTCATGGTGTGCCGGTTGGACTTCGTTGTACCTGAATTTCCATGCGACCGGAGGGTCCAGTCACTATAACCGAGTTCGTTTTTATCTTCGTCACGCGATAACTGCCGATTTTTTCGCCTTCCCGGTAGAGCCGTCCTGGACCTCCCGAGCTGTCACCCTGCATCAAGGCCATCGCGCCACCAGGTCCTACAACAGTACCGAACAACTCGGGAAGAGGTGATGCTTCGACACTACCCATGGAGGGCACTGCCTCAGGGATATCTTCGAGGCCGTCGTCGGCGGGATCGTAGCGGCGCGAGGGCGGTTTTCTCTGTGCAGAAAAAATATTCGCACCCACGATAATCGAGTTGTTTATGCCATCCTGGCGCGCAGGTGCCAGCCTCGCTCCTGGAAGGGTTTCAGAAACT
>JANLYJ010000206.1:0-3846 GCA_031365555.1 Gemmatimonadaceae bacterium
GCCATGATGACCTGCATGGCCCTCGTGCCCGGCATGACCACCGTGCCCGGCGTGACCGCCGTTCGCGCCGGAGTGCCCGTGATGCGCTGAGTGCGAAAGAAATCCGCTCAACGCCATTGCCAACAAACCAACCGCCCCGAGTGCGAAGGCAGTGATATACCAGTTCAATTCAGCTCCAGCTATAAGTGGAGAGAAACTCCCCACATATAAATCATACGTTAAGGACGGCCGAAGGTGAAGAAAGTCGCAGTGCGAAAAAGTGCACGTTTCCTCTCAATCGGCGTAAAAAAGGGGGAGAGCGATTGCTCTCCCCCTTCTCTCGAACGTCGTTACTGCTACTTCGCTGGAATTACCGCAAAGTTGTCGACATGGACGTCCAGGTTGTGATTCACGCGGAGACCAACGAATCCGGTTGATCCTGCGTGTGTCGGGCCGTCGATCGTAGCACGCGACAGGCGATGCACTTCTTTTCCGTTCACCATGAAAAGAACATCTGTCGGCGTGAAATCGATGCGGACCACGTTCGTCGCTTTTCCGCCTTCCGGCACTTTATTGATCGCCGCGTTCTCCGTCCATGGAACGATCTTGTGCACGGTTGAATCATCAGCCCGGTGGTTGATCAGGTACTTGCCGTCCTGACGAACGAGAAAATATCCGTAGCTCTGGTTCGCGGCTGTGAGGTCATGTCCTCCAGTGATAAGACCATACCCCTCGGCGTGCGCCGCCGGTTTGGTCTGCGTGATCGTGGCGCTCACCGAATAGTTTCCGCTTGGACTGTTGGCCGGATTCCAGTACACGGCGGCAGGGCCGGATGTGACATGAAAACCCTTGCCCATCGAAACGAACTTGGCGTCAGCGATCTTTCGTCCCTGCTTCTCTGACTGCGGATCGATCCGGCCGGTCCAACCTGCTGCGGTAACTCCGCCGGTAGCTGTAACCTTGTCAGGATCAGCGTTGTGCGCTGCAGCGGGCTTGCTGTCGGTCTGAGCGCAGGCCGCTGAAGCGGTAAAGGCAAGTATGCTCACAGCGAGAACAGATTTACGCATGAAGTCTCCGTAGGGTAGGCGTTCGAGCTTGAGGTTAGCTCCGGGTACACGGTCTACGCCAGTAGGGTTCCCTTGAAATCGCTTTCCGATGGGACGTTCCAGCCCTACCTTGATGCGTCCTCATACCATAGAGAAATGGCAGAACTGATTGATCGGCTGCAGACCATGCTCGGCGACGCATACCAGATCAAGTCCGAGCTAGGTGGCGGTGGAATGTCCCGCGTTTTCGTCGCGGAGGAAGTCGAGCTGGGACGACCGGTCGTCATCAAGGTTCTCCCGCCCGATCTCGCTGCAGGCCTCAACGTCGACCGCTTTCGGCGCGAAATACAGATGGCTGCGCGGCTGCAGCATCCGCACATCGTTCCTGTACTGTCGGCCGGCGCCAAAGACGGACTTCTGTATTACACGATGCCGCTCATTCAGGGAGAGTCGCTCCGTTCGCGGCTTTCACGTGCAGGCGAGCTGCCAGTTACCGAAGCAGCTCGCATTCTTCGTGAAGTGGCAGATGCGCTCGGATATGCGCATGCAAATGGAATAGTTCACCGCGACATAAAACCGGAGAATGTTCTCCTCTCCGGGAATCATGCACTGGTGATGGACTTCGGTGTCGCAAAGGCGCTGAGTGAAGCAACGGGCCAGACCAATCTCACATCAGTTGGTGTCGCACTGGGAACTCCGACATACATGTCACCGGAGCAGGCGACTGCGGATCCGATGACCGATCATCGTTCGGATATCTACTCGCTTGGCGTAATGGGATACGAACTGCTGGCCGGACGTCCGCCCTTTACAGGCAACACACCGCAGCAGGTACTCGCGGCCCAGGTAACGGAAGCGCCGAAAGCTATTACCCTGCATCGCTCAAGTATTCCGCCGATACTGGGTACCGTGATCATGCGCTGCCTTGAGAAGAAACCGGCAGATCGGTTTCAAAGTGCAGAAGAGGTTTGCCAGCAGCTCGAGATTGTAGGAACACCAACTGGTGGCATGACCCCGCACGCGACGGTCCCCATTGCCGCCGTGCGCCCAAAATCGTTCAATACCAAACGCGCGGGCATTATCTCGGCGTCCGCTGCTGTTGTCCTCCTGCTCGCTCTTGTCGCCGGTAAATACGTGGGCGGGTCGGGGGCCGTCTACGAGATGACTGACGCGTCCCAGGTGACGAACGAGAGCGGGGCGGCGATAACTCCAGCTCTATCTCCTGACGGGAAATTGCTGGCATACGCCGGGGGAAATCCCTCGCGGCCAATTATTTACGTCCGTCAAATTTCCGGTGGCCAGCCCATAACGATTGGCGGAGGAATAGATCCTCGCTGGTCGCCCGATGCGTCCAAAATTGTATTTGTAAACGGAGCTGGGATTGTGGAGGCGCCGGCCTTCGGCGGTGCTCCGAGAGTGCTCGTAAGACATGCTGCCCAATCCTTCGTCACTAGTCCGGCCTATTCCCACGACGGAAAGCATCTGGCCTACTCTGATAGAAGTGCAATTCTTGTCGCCAACTCCGATGGATCCAATCCAAGGATCATTGCAAAGGCTTTCGACCCTCACTCAGTCTCATGGGCTCCCGACGATACGCGAATCGCTTTTGTTTCCGGGAATGACGCATTTGTGTACGGCCAATCTCAATTTGCGAACCTTTCACCCAGCGTTATCTGGGTCGCGATGGCTGACGGAACCAAGGCGGCTGCGCTCACCGACAGTACGCACCTGAACGTTAGCCCGAATTGGTCTGCTGGCGGGGACGGGATCTTTTTTGTGTCAGGGATGCGCGGCGGGAGGGATCTGTACTTTCAGAAAATCGACGGTTTGGCTGCGCGCGGCGAAGCTCAGCGCCTTACCACCGGTCTAAGTATCCATGGAATTTCAGTTGCAACTGACGGAACCATTGCGTATTCGGTTTTGAATACGCGTGTCGGGATATGGAGCATTGCCATGCCGACTTCAGGAGCGGCATCCGTGAGAAACGCTCGCCAAATTACTTCCGGCAGCGAACGGATCGAAGCTTTGCGGGTCAGCAACGACGGGCAATGGATCGCTTTCGATTCTGACCGATCGGGGAATTCCGATATATACCGTATGAGAATTGACGGCACTGGACTGGAGCAGCTGACGCGCGATCTTGCTGACGACTTCAGGCCACGATGGTCCCCTGACGGCAAGCAATTGATTTTCCATTCCTGGCGGGGAGGATCGCGCGACGTGATGGTCATGAATTCAGACGGCTCCAACCAGCGGGTACTGGCGGGTGGACCAGCTCACGAATGGGCGGATGGATGGAGTAACGATGGGAAATACATTGCATTTCTGTCCGATCGCGACAACCGGACCGAGCAAGGACTCTTCTTCATGCCCGCGGAAGGCGGACCCGCGCGAAAAGTTGGCTTGGGTGGGGGCGCAATGTGGTCGCCGGACAGCAGGGAGTTTGCGTATGCTGGGCCCAACGGAGAACTCATTGTATCTCGTGCCTCCGGCGAGCAAAAGGTTATATACGCTCCCTCCGAAAAGGACCGAGCTGGTGTTGGAGACGTCGGTCGCTGGAGCAAGGACGGGAAGTACATCTATTTTCGCACGGATGACGGAAATTCGATGGACATCAGACGAGTTGGCTCCGATGGTTCAGGCCTCACCACAATGGTTAGGTTCGACGATCCGGCTCGAACGTCCTACCGCGTGGAGTTCACAATGGATGATAAAAATTTCTACTTCACGATCGGAAAGCACGAAGCTGACATCTGGCGTGTTCACGTAGCAAAGAAATAACGGCTCTGTGCCGGGATACATACGAAACCAGGTAAATCGC
>JANLYJ010000452.1:0-3299 GCA_031365555.1 Gemmatimonadaceae bacterium
CCCATTTTTGCAGTTTTACGTGTACCTACGTGTACCTACGTGAACACTACGTGTCCTACGTGCGAACCTTACCGATCTCTCCTAACAAATCGGAGTAAGACGGCTGCGGCAAGAAAGCCTATCGCACCCCAGCGAAGTGGATTGCTGTCCATTCTGATGCTAAGCGCGAACAGGATTGCGGCGATAAGAGCCAGCGCTAGCTTCACTGTGGTAAGCGATTTCACCTGGTTGCACCCGATGGAAGTCCGAGACGCTTTGCTTCTTCGTCAGGCACTTCGATGTACATCCTGAGGAGTGCGGTTGAATAGACCTTGCCCTGCGCATCTGTCTTGAGCGAAAGCGTTCCTCCACCGTCCAGTGCGCCGTGCAGGAGAAAATTGAGCGCCCTTAGATTCGGGATCTCGAACCGGTCAACGTCACCTTCAATTGCGCCCTTGAAGTGAGCGGCGACACGGTCTTTGGTCACATACTTAGCCAGCACCTCGTACCACTCCGGCTTGAACGCGATCAGACCGACATTCGCGGTGTCTCCCTTGTCACCCGAGCGCGCGTGTGCGATGTCCACTAACTGGATCTTCAATTGACGATCCTCACGTCGGTCTGGACTACGCGCTTGTCTATCAGCGCCGGCCAGTAAGCGACAATCTCTTCCACCTTTGGGCGGCCCCCGGCAAAACCGGTAACGCTGGGCGGGCCGTTCAACACCAAAGGAGCGATCTCACGTGTGAACCGCTCGACTGCTTTCCGGTCTTCGCCACGCACACCGACACGCAGCTGCACTTCCGGGATTTCACGCAATTCTTCGGCTGAGCGGGCAGCAAGACTCCCATGCGTGGACGAAACGCCCACGAATTCAGTGAGAATCTTGTCGAACTTGAGACCGAGTGAATCGAGTCGTTCTCTCAGGATCTTGTCGGCGAGTTTTGCTTTTGCCAAAGCGTCTGGCCACGAGTACACCAGTGTTCCCACAGCCTTGTAGCCAGCACGATACGCAATCGAAACCTTAAGGGTCGGTGTAGGTTCGCTCCCCTTTACTCCAGAAACCTCAACGCGATTTTCACCGTCGGCCTTCAACTGGATGGTTCCAAAATCCGCAACCACATCCGGAGTTATGTACCGATGCGGATCGCCCATCTCGTATACAAGCTGCTCGGTCACACTGGGCACTGAAACGCGTCCGCCTGTATTCGGATGCTTGGTGATGACGAACGATCCATCGGGCTTTGCCTCCGCAATTGGATAGCCCACATTCGCGAGGTCGGGAATGGTTTGCCAGTCAATGAGGCAGTTGCCGCCGGAGCTTTGGGCACCGCACTCGAGTATGTGGCCCGCAACGATTCCTGAAGCGAGGCGATCGTAGTCGGTCTCGCTCCACCCGAATTCAAACCGCAGCGGCGCCATCGTAAGCGCCGTGTCAGTGGAGCGGCCGGTTATCACAATGTTCGCACCCTGGCGGAGCGCCTCCACAATCGGCCCTGAACCGATGTATGCGTTAGCAGACATCACTCGATCGCGAATCGTGGAGAGCGGCTCGCCTGTATCCATGTTCTTGAGTGGATTGCCCGCGTCGATCAGCTCGTCGATGCGCCCCAGAAGATCATCGCCCGTCACAACTGCAACTTTGATCTTGTCACCGACCCCGCGTTCCTTTGCGAGGGCAACGATTGCTTCCGCGCATGCCGGTGGATTCACACCACCGGCGTTGGCGATCACTTTGACTCCCTTGTTCGCAACCGCAGACAACACACTGTCGATGGCGCCCACGAAGTCACGCGCATAACCCATCTTCGGGTCGCGCTCTTTTTGCTTCTGGAGAATGGACATCGTCACTTCGGCGAGGTAGTCGAGCATCAGGTAATCCACCTGACCGCCCTCGACCTGCTGTCGTGGCGCCTCGAGTGAGTCGCCCCAGAATCCCTGTCCCGATGCTACTCGAACTATTTTCTTGAAGAAATCTCTCCAAGGTGCGGCGGCCGCACGAACGGACCAATATGCGGTCCCGGGTTCTGCATTGACGCACGCAGTGCGAACGCGAGCATCTCGCGAGTGTTTTCAGGATATATGATTGTATCGACAAATCCGCGTGCACCGGCGTATCGCGCGTCAAGCTGCTGCTCGTAGTCCGCGCGCATGCTGTCGACTGACTTCTTTACCTCGGGCGATACTTCCCCACCCTTCTTCTTTGCTTCTTCGATCGCGGGACCGTGCACCGCCTGAATCGCTGATTCCCCTTCCATGACGCCCATCCGTCCTGTCGGCCAGCTGAAAATGAAATCAGGATCGAAACCCTGGCCGGCCATCGCGTAGTATCCGGCACCAGACGCGTGATTGATTGTCAGCACAATTTTCGGCACACGTGTAGTTGCCATCGCTTCCACGAATCGCGCACCCGCCCGGATAATCCCGGAATGCTCGGCTTCAGCACCAACCATGAATCCTGAAACGTCCTGGACGAACAGGATTGGAAGTTTTGCCTTATCGCAGCGATCGATGAAGTATGCGACCTTCTCAGCGCTCTCGGTATAAAGAATCCCACCGAACCGCGGCTTCGATCCCGCCTTTCCTTTGATCAGGCCGCGTTGATTCGCGATAATGCCAACAGGAATGCCGGCAATGCGCGCGTCTCCGCAGATCATCTCCTTTGCCAGTCCCGGCTGGAACTCATCAAGTTTGCCGTCGTCAACAAGGGCGCCGAGCAGCGCCAGCATGTCGTATGACATCCGATGGTCGGCTGGCAGAATGTCATACAGCTTTTCGGCTGTCGCACTTTCGGCGCGCTGTTCGCGATTGTTTCGCGGTTCTGCATCTCTGTGCGCACTTTCAGCCGGCAGCCTTTCGATCAGATCGCGGAGCTTCGCGAGACAGGCGTCGTCGTTCTCGACCGCATAATGCGCGACACCACTGACTTCCGTATGTGCAGTCGCGCCGCCGAGCGTTTCACCATCGACGACTTCGCCGGTAGCACCCTTCACCAGGTTCGGTCCGCCCAGTCCCATGAACGATGTTCCCTTCACCATCAGGATTACATCAGACAGAGCCGGCAGATATGCACCACCCGCGATACACGGGCCCATCACTGCCGCGAGCTGCGGAATGTGCAGGTACCTGCGCATGATGGAGTTGTAATAGAAGATGCGTGCTGCGCCGTACTGTCCCGGAAAAACTCCGCCCTGATATGGCAGGTTGACGCCCGACGAATCCACGAGGTAGACGATTGGTATCCGGCACCGCATTGCTGCTTCCTGCGCGCGGAGGATTTTTTTGATGGTTTCCGGCCACCAGGATCCGGCCTTGACCGT
>JANLYJ010000252.1:0-5563 GCA_031365555.1 Gemmatimonadaceae bacterium
ACGACGAACATCGCGACATAGAAGGCTACTCCCCATGCGGCGACCGGCATGCCGAGGAAGGTTGCCCATCGACTGGAGTTGACCGTCTCACACCCCTGGATGCTGCAGGTGAGCTGGCCGATTACCCCGATTTTGTAGAGCGTTAAATACGTGGCGACGAACGCCCCGACGAGGG
Organism: Gemmatimonadaceae bacterium; assembly: GCA_031365555.1. GTDB lineage: Bacteria > Gemmatimonadota > Gemmatimonadetes > Gemmatimonadales > Gemmatimonadaceae > UBA4720. The sequence continues at coordinate 176 of JANLYJ010000252.1, forward strand.
CGAGCGCCGCAATCATCATTCGTTTTGTCACTGGCCGTTCGAAACTTTACCCTGGGCGGCCACAGCGTCGTCGACGTACTTCTTGAACTCGTCATACGACAGGCTGCCAGCAAAAAGTTTGTCGCCGATAATGAACGTCGGAGTCGAGTTCACATTGCGTCTCGCGCCCTCAGCCTGGTTGGCGTCAATCCTGTACTGGTACTTCCGCGATGCCATGCAGCTTTCCCAGCTGTCCATGGTCAAGCCAAGGCCCTGTGCGTACCCCTTCATCAGAGACTGCGGATCGTCAGTCGCCTCTGAATTCCAGCGGTCCTGCTCGTTGAACAGCTTGTCGTGCATCTCCCAGAATTTCCCCTGCTCGCCCGCGCACGAAGCGCTGTTGTGTGCCGCGAGACTGTTTTTGTGCTGGGGCAGCGGGAAATCATAGAAAGTGAAGCTTGCGAGGCCCGCGTCAACAATCTGCTTGCGAACATCGGCTTCGGTGAGGATGCTGAATCGGGCGCAGCTGGGACACTCGAAATCGGCAAATTCGAGAATGTGTACGGGGGCAGCCGGATTACCCAGAACGTAGCCCTGCGCTTTCGCCCCGCCCGGAGGTGCCGGCGCGACCGTCTGAGCCACGGTAGGCTCTGACTTTTTCGTCGTCATGTAGGCGATCGAGAGGGCCCCAATGACGAGAATTGCTCCGAGCAAGCCCAGGAACTTCTTCTTCGAGTCATTCTTTTTTGGCCTGCGGCCTGCGTTTCGACGCCTTTCCTTATCTTTATCAGTCATGCTGAGAATTTTCTCGGTACGAGTTGTGTATAGTACATCCCGCAAACTGCGTGCGGCTCCGGCCGTATTTCGAAGTAAGGTACCAGAGGGTAAGGCCATTGCAAGCTGACATTCTGCGCGTTCCAGTAGGTCCAGGCGCCATGCACGTAGAGCGATACGGGCACGGCGGCACTGCCGTCATCCTCGTGCACGGCTTTGGAACATGCACCTTTCTCTGGCGTGGCGTTGCTCCTGCCATCTCAGCAGCCGGTCATACTGCCTACGCAATCGATTTGTTCGGTTACGGAGAGTCGGACAGACCGTACGACGCTTCCTTCGGCATTGCGGCCCAGGCTGACTACCTGGATGCGGCAATGACTGCCCTCAGGGTGCCGAAGGCAATAATCGTAGGAGTCGATATCGGAGGGGATGTCGCCCTGAGTCTGGCGGCTTCCCGTCCCGACAGAGTCGAAAAACTGGTTCTGATCAATACTCCGGCCTTCGAGCAGGTGCCGGCGCGCGACATCATCCAGATGCAGCGCCGGACGGCCAAGTTCGCGTTCCGGCTCACCCGAGGGGTCCTGGGCGCGGCACCTCTGCTGGAGGGAGTGCTTCGCGGAAGCGTTGCCAATCCCGATCATATGCCTATGCGGCTCATAGCACGTTATCTTGCACCATTCGTAGGACGCGACGGCGTCAATCACCTCCTGGCTTTGGCCAGCTCGGTAGTGACCGCCGACATGGAAGAAATCGAATTTTCCAGCATTCAGGCTCCCTCGCTCGTTATCTGGGGAGAGGAAGATCACTGGATCGACTCGAAAATCGCTGACCGGCTCATCAATGAGCTTCCGGACAGCCGCCTCGTGCGGGTGGCTGGAGTCGGAAGGTTGGTTCCCGAAGAAAATGCAGAATATCTGGTCGAGCTTCTACTGGAATTCATGCGTCGCCGGGCCGCAGCCTGAACGAACTTATTAGCAGTTGAAGCTGTCCAATCAATGAGCACCAAAAACACAAACCAAAATGTCCTTGATGAATAGAAAAAAGCCCAGAATGCGAAAAGAACCTGTCAAACGAGAGGCCACGCCTTTCGAGCAGGCTCGGGACGAAATGTTTCAGCATATCATGCGCTGTGGAGTTATCGGATCGGCGGAGCACGACCAGACAGAATGGTTCGACCAGACGATGGAGTACCTGACGGAGCGGTACCACGAGCTCTCAGCAGTTCAGCTGGTTGAGTTGAGGATTCTCGGCGAGCGATTCGCTCAGCCGGCGAAAGAGAAACAGGCAGGTTAAAAGAAGGCGCCCCTCAAGGCGCCTTTTTTTATCGGGTTCTTTCCTGCGCCCGCCGGAGTATCACGCCCGCGCGGAGACCTCCGCCAAGTCCAACCTCGAATGCGGTCGCCATATCGTTAACGCGAGGGCCCTCGAGCCCGAGGAGGAGCAGGAGAAACGTGTTTGACCCGTTGACCGCGTCGTGCCTGAAGGAAAGTCCCCCGCCACCATAGGGCGCCCAACGGGATTCCCGAAATGGATCCACGTGAAAGAGGTTCACGAGGTCTCCCCGAAAACTGGCTGAATTATCAGCTATCCCACCCCCGATCACTACTCCGCTCCGAAGGTAGGTGCCGAGCGGAAACAGAACGCCAACGCCAGCATGAACGGCTGTGGTCTTTGAGACTATCGCGTCAACCCGGAGCTCAGGTCTTCCCTGTGCGCTCAGAGGCGCGCTGACGAGTGCGACAATGGCTGCCAAACTGGCGAACTCCCTCAGGCAGGGCTCCGGCGGCGGGCCTTCCAGAGCGCTACGGTGTAATCGATGATCGACGCGACGGACACTACAGCGATAACAAGGACGAGCATGTTCGCGAGCTGCGGTCTGAACAGCACAACCACGAGAGTTGCAAGCTGAAGCACGGTAACAATCTTGCCTAACATTCGCGCCTGAAACACTACCGGCCTGAGGCCGGGAACGATGCGCGCGACCAGGAAGCCGATTGCAGTTGCGAGGTCGCGCGATAGAAAGAGGAAATACTGCGACGTGGTAAAAATCCCATCAATCAGATACGCCGACACCGCTGTCAGGACGAATGCGCGGTCAGCCAGTGGATCGATCAGTGCCCCGGATGCGGTGACTGATTTGCCCCTGCGCGCCAGCCATCCGTCGAGGAAATCAGTAGCTGCTGCAGCCGCAATCACTGAAGCGCGTCCGAGCGGGGACGACACGAGCAGGAATATCAGCGCGAGAAAGAGCCGCGAGAGTGAGACTGAATTGGGTAGGGTAAAAAATGCGCCACGTTCCATTGGCCAAAGCTATTTGGAAGGATGAGCGCTTGCCAGCATTCCAGCCCCTGTCTAGCTTCGCAGCAATGACTGAATCGCGCGTCAACATGCCCGAAAAGACTTCGTGACGCGTACCGAGCTGCTGCTCGCATACGGCTACCTCGCCGTAGCGATCGCAATGACCCTTTGGGACGTGCTGATTGCAGGACGCATCGCGAACCTGCGGCGCACCCCGCGTCTCTTCCAGGCTGCGACAGCATTTGGCGGACTGCTCATCATTCCCGCCCTGCTCGTGGCATTTGCCTCTGCTTCGATACTGTACGGCAGAACTGTTTACACGGTTCGCTGGATATGGCCCGTTACGGCGGTGCTGTTCGTCATGCAGGCGATCTACGCGCTGACCCGGCGGATGGTCACGCCGTTATTCGGTCTGCCCATTCTTTTCTACAACATCATTATCGCAACTGTCGCAGTATCGCGATTCATGATCTCGCGTGGTGATACCGGTTGGGAAATCGGCCTGACTCTTTCGGCTGCGCAGACGAGCATGCTCGGTCTTTTCTTTGGGCCGTCAGCGTTGTGGTCACCAGGCTTTCCGACGGTCCCACTCTTTTCGCCTTCCCTCCCGGCACGCTGGCGCGCCAGCGCTACGGTGCGCGGAGTTCTCGCCGTTACAGCGATGATCGTCACAGTACTTGTGCTGGTGCAAATCCCGACCTCACTGGCCGCGATCAAGAGCTACAACATGTACGCTGACGACCGGCTCCAGGAACATCCTGAGGGTGATTTCGCTGTCGGCCTGAAGATTTTTCCGGATCTCCGGAGTGGCCCGCCCCCGCTGGCCCTGCGATACGATCTCCAGATGGCAGACAGTCTCAACGTCGATGCAATCAGTGTGATCATAAATCCTGAAGCTGCCCGCGGAGTGGCGCTGGATTCAATTGCACACTCGATTGACGACATTCGCACCGACAGCACACGCCTTATCGTGACGCTGGGCTTTCCGAAAGACGCACGTGCGGCCTTCGATCGCTCACCAGGCAAATACACCGATGAGCGGATCGCCGATGTAAATCGAATTGCGCGTGCACTGCGCCCGAATATTCTTCTGCCCGTCCTCGAGCCTTACGGCGAAGCTGAAGAGGCCATGGGAATTCAGTCTACAGATTATTGGAAGGGATATCTCACTCGCGCGGCTCGAGTCGCTCACTACATCAATCCCAACATTCGCGTTGGAGTTTCCGCGGCGAGTTATGGAACGCGGGACAGTACCTTATACGCCTGGGCTGCGTCGCGCGGATCAGGCATCGATGTAGTTGGATTTTCCCTGATGCCCGGACTCGACGGCGCTATATCGCTCGACACGCATATGCGCGTTGCACAGCGCTGGATGCGTCAGTTTCCGGACCGTCCCAAGGAGCACTGGGTATTCGCTGCAGGCGGTTACCCGCAGGCACATGGAGATCGCAGCCAGGAACTCGCACTGTGGGGAGTAATGGCCTGGGCAACCGCGCAGGCCCCAATCAAGGGCATCGTAATCCTCGAGGCTGCCGACTACAGCGCAATAAGAGGCCTGAGAAGGTCGGGAGGAAATCTCCGTCCCGCCTTCTCTGCAATACAGCGCGCCGAGCGAGGCCTCGCTGAAACTGCAACTCCGCCGGTTTCTTCTCAGTAGCGATAAGACCCGATGCGGGTCTCAGTTCACTGATGCGTTGTTGATCTGAATTCGCCGTGGCTGCTGCGCGGGACTTTTTGGAACGCGAACTGTGAGCATCCCATGCTCGAAGGTCGCCTCGATCTTGTCTTCCTCGATTCCCTGCGGAAGCTGGAAGGAGCGGATGAAAGTTCCGTACGTCCGCTCGACGATATGGTACCGGCTCTCGTCTTCCTTCCGATGAGCCTTCTTTTCACCGCGAATACTCAGCACTCCCTTCTCTGCGATCACTTCGACGTCGTCGGGCTTGATGCCTGCGAGCTCAACTTCAAAAGTGAGCTCAGCCGCCGTCTCGCGGATATCTACCGCCGGCGTCAGCACGGGAGCTGAGCCGTTCTGGCTGAACGTGTCGTCGAAGAGCTTGTCGATTTCACGACGAAGACCGAAGACGGGGCTGAGTGAAGTTCTATAAAGCATCCTGGGTCCTCCTGGTTAAGGGTTCGACCCATGAAAAAGCAACGCCCGTACCTGCGGGAATCGGTCATTTTGACAAACAATGACGGTCACTTTTGCAGCGTGCCTGTCAAACTGATCGATCAGACCGTTCGCCCAACTCCCCGGATAACTCCTTCCACTCGACGTGAAGGAACGAAATTGCGCTTCGCAAAATCGCGCATCTGCCCGGCAGTCACTGCATTGAT
>JANLYJ010000269.1:0-2565 GCA_031365555.1 Gemmatimonadaceae bacterium
GGAGGAGCACGCGGGCGGTTCTAAAAGCAATTTCCTTCTCTAGCTTGTCTTTCGTCTTCCACGCCGCGAGTCCTTCGATGTCCGCGCGTTTTACGAAAGCGCCGTCTTCATTTCGAAGGAGATTTTCGAGGAGGATCTTGAGTGAGAAGGGAAGCCTGTCGGAGTTGCCATTCGACGACTTGGAAACCGCATCCAGCCGATAGATGGTGTAGGGGCGTCCCTCCACATTCAGGACCGCTCGGCTGCCGAACGAATTCGGGTTTGTCATTTGTTATTTCTCTGGAACTGGCCGCGCATGCGCGTACCGGGGTGGTGCACGGAGCCACTGCCGAGGCGTTCCTAGCCGTTCGACAGGCTGTTTCTAACTTAGCACCTTTTGTGTTCCGTAATGAAGGGCAGGCCAAGGTAGAGGATGTCTCAAAAACAGCTAGCTGGCGGAGCGTCGGCCAACCAGACTGCGGTTGGCTCTAGCTCCGGCAGACGCTGTTTTCGAGACATCCTCTACCTTGGAAGCGATCGGAGGAACCGAGTTCTATTTCGTCGCCTGGCGAACGTTGAGGGTCAGCGTGGCGAACACGCTCTCCCAATCGGTATTGGTTCCCGCGGACGGACGACGAAGTTCGGTTGCGCGGAGCATCCATCGGCCGGCGGCTGGGGCGGTAACGCGGAGAATTCCGTTTCCGTCGGTGCGGGTCAGGCGGCCTTCCTTCTTGTGTTCGCTGACGTCGCCGACAGGAAAGTTCGGGAGAGGTTTGCCGCTGCGGAGGAGACGAAAGGATATGGTTTCTCCCGCCTTGATTGTTCGCGGGTCTGTAAGAGGAACGAGCTCGAACGAGGTTCCAGCGGGGATCTTCCACGAAGTATCGCTATCGGCGGTGCCGACGAAGACGAAGGACTTGGCTTCCTTCCGGTATTCTTCGCGCCAGCGTGGTCCTTTTTTGCCTGCGGGGTAGATCGCGCGAATCGAGTCAGCTGCACCTATCTCCTCGAGGTATTCCTGGATCTGGGCGGGGGTGAGCTCGAGGGTTTTTGGCTTCAGGGATATCCAGAGTGTTGCAACACCCGCGCGAGAAAGAGTTGTCTCGAGTCTTAGAAACTTTTTCGAGATGACTTTGCGTGTCATTGGTGTTGTGCGTCCGCCGAGCCTGACCATCGCGGCGTCGATCCGTATGGGATCGATGGCAAATTCGTTTTTGGGGAAAGCCATTCCGCTTGTGAGGTCGAGCGAGAGCCGCGTGCCGACGGGTACTGCGGTTTTGCCTGGGAAGAGCCATGTGTCGTGAGCGCTGGTTTCTGTTGCAACCAGGAGAAGAAGTACGAGCGCTGCTACTACGGCCGATGATTTTTTGAAGGTCGATTTCATTTGGCATCCTGGGGGAGTTCAACAGGCGCTGCCGATTTGGCTTCGCCTTCTATTGAGTCCGGGCTGGTGTGTGTTTCGCCATCTACCCGCTCGGCGACAATAGCACATGTCGGACAGTGATGCACGAAGTCACCATGTGCGGGCGACCAGTGCACCACAGGTATTTTTGGATAGGCTATTCCGGCTTCGTCGAGTGCCATTATTCCCGGCGCCAGAGCGACGCAGGTACCGCAGCTGATGCATTTCTCACGGATTACGGTAAGGCGTACAGGGCGGACCGGAAAAATGCCCTCGGAGGCCTGCATGCACTCGTTGAAATAGAGCAGTGCTTCCTGAGCTGCCGCATAACCGAGTTCAATCAGCTTGTCTGCCTTGGCAAAGCTGAACCAGCTGATGTCGGACAGGTCAGGGCGGATGAGAATCATTGGCGGGCTCTTCCACCGGGTCAGTGGACCAAGTTGAAGAGCGTGCATCATGGTGCCGGCAGCGCGCATATATATGGTAGCGAAGCCGTACTTGGCGGTGTCCTGGTGACGGATGGTGGAGGTGCTGCCGGTATCGACTGCGATAATCGCATCCATCCCGAGACTCGCTATTCCCACCGGGAGATTGTCGATCACGCCGCCATCAATGCACACGCGGCTGCCGACTTTCCCAGGCGGAAAAAATCCGGGAAGTGCTGCAGATGCATAGACGGCATCGCGAACGGAAACGTTCTGGAGGCCTTTCAGGCCCCACACGACCTGCGACCCCTGCTCGATGTCTACGGTGTTGATCAGGAGCGGCTTCTTCAGGTCCGCGAATGTGCCTTCAGGGATAATGCTGTTGCACAACTCCCGCAACGGCTCCTCCAGGTAAATCGATCTGGAGCCCATTCGTTCCAGCAGCATGCCCATGTGGTTGATGCGGAAGAGATCGCGCTTCCTCAAGGCGCGTGCGCGATCAGCCATTTCTTCGGTTGACATGCCGGTGGCGTGAGCGGCTGCTATCAGCGCGCCGATGCTTGTTCCGGCAAGAATTGTCGGCTGCACACCAAACTCGGCGAGTGCGCGGAGCACACCAATGTGCGCGAATCCCTTGAGACCTCCGCCGCCAAGGACGAGTGCAATTTTCTTCGGGACTTTTGGAGGAATCATTAGCTCGGTATTGGAAACGCGATATAAATTACGCCCCGGACACTTACGCTTAACAGAGCCGAACAA
>JANLYJ010000274.1:0-2699 GCA_031365555.1 Gemmatimonadaceae bacterium
CGATGACTACCATCAGCATCTTGAGTGGGAGCTTCTTGAGGAGTTCAAGACAAAAATTGGCGATGGTGAACTGCCATTCTTGAACCGGCAGAGGGGTTCGTGGCGTGGCCACTACACGATGAAAGAGGGTTGGAACAGACCACTGAAGAACACGCGAGAGCTGAATGAGCGCACGCCCCCCGCCGCGCGTTGAAGAACCGCGGACAAGCGTGTATCCCATGCCACTCGCCACACGCGCAATACGCTCACCGTCGCGATGTTCACTGATCACCAGTGCAATCCCCTGCTTGCGGTGATGCCAGAGCAGGGGCAGAAGCTGTCCATGCCAGAGTGCAAATATGAATGGCTTGTTCCCCGCCCTGAGCGAATCGATATGCTCAGGATGCCGGACCTGGATTCGCCATGTCATGGCGAGCGCGCGGATGATAAGCCCCGCTAATCCGACGATCAGCGAATCCATCATCTATTGCACCAGTTCACTCGCCATGCGCGCAACGCGCTGCGCGGCACCGGGCTGACCGAGCTTGCCCGTTACTTCTTCCAGATCAGCCGTCATTCTGGAACGCTCGGCAGACCCTTCAGTCAAAAGTGGTACAAGAGCCGCGGCAACTTTTTTCGGATCCAGATCGTCCTGCACGAACTCCTTGGCCACTTCGCGCCCGGCCACAACGTTGACGAGCGCGATGTGTGAAATCTTCACAAACTGCCTGGCCAGCATGTACGAAATGGTACCTGTCCTGTAAGCGACAACGAGCGGGCAGCCGCAAATCGCCGCCTCGAGTGTGGTAGTTCCGCTTTTACAAAGTGCAGCATCTGCCGCTCGCAGTACGGTGAACGGATCAGATGAGACGATCTGGTATGGACAGTCTTCCTTGTTGATCCTGACTGTGGATGCAGCGCTTACAATCACCTTCAAGCCATTGAACTGGCTTTCCAGTCGCGATGCGGTCTCCACAAAATCCTCGAGATGCCGCTCGATTTCCTGCACCCTGCTGCCGGGAAAGAGGGCCAGAACTCTTTCGTCTTTCCGGATTCCGAGCCGGGAACGGGCTTCGTCGCGGGTGGGCATGTTCACTGACCGGTCCAGCAGCGGATGTCCCACGAACTCGGCCGGAATTCCATGACCGCGGAGAAGATTCTCCTCGAACGGAAGAATTACCGCTGCCTTCTTTACGAGACGCCTCAGCTTGGGAAGTCTTCCCGCGCCCCATGCCCAAACCTGCGGCGTCACATAGTACAACACGGGAACACCGGCCTTCTTCGCCTCTTCTGCGAGCTTCATGTTGAAGCCGGGATAGTCAACGAGAATGAGCAGCGCAACCTTGCCTGACTGTAAGCGCGCAGCGAGCCGGCGGAGCAAAAAGAAATGATCGGGAATCGTTCGAAGAACTTCGACGAAACCCATGACCGCCATCTCGTCGTACCGCTCGATGATTTCCACACCGGCGGCCGCCAGGCGATCACCGCCAACGGCAGTGAGCTTGAGATCGGGACGAAGCTGGGCGAGCGCCTGTGCTACACCGGCCGCATGCAGGTCACCCGATGCCTCTCCTGCTACAAACAGTACCTCACGCACTGATATGCGGCGCCGATCCGGACGCGATCGATGGAGCTGTACGTTCGATCTCCTTCACGATTCTCAGCGCAATGTCGAGTGCGCGGCGGCCGTCCTGGCCAGTGACAGTGACCGGAGCCCGGCCTGCGAGTGCTTCGACGAAACTCTCGAACTCGAGACGAAGTGGTTCTCCTTCCGGAGCTGTCAGCGAAACGTGATCAACAATCTGAAGCATGTTGAGCGGCGCAGCAGTCAGCTCTTCGAGATTCAGGTCTGACTTGAGACGGAAGTAATCTCCGCGCCCGGCTGCAAGGTCGAGCGATATGTATCCGCTCTTCTGGAAGATTCGGATTTTCCGTACACGGTCGCGGGAAATCCGGCTGCTCGTGATGTTTGCGACTGCGCCGGATTCGAAAGTGATGCGCGCGTTCGCAATGTCGAGCGTGGGCGTAAGTACCGGCACACCTACAGCCGAAATGGATGCCGCCGGAGACGAAACGAGAGTAAGAATCAGGTCGATGTCATGGATCATGAGATCCAGGACTACAGCTACGTCACTGCCCCGCGGATTGAACCCGGCAAGCCTCTCGCTTTCGATGAAGCGAGCATCTGCGATGTAGGGCAGCGCCGCGCGTACAGCCTGGTTGAAGCGCTCTACATGCCCGATCTGGATGATGCACCCGTTTCGCTCTGCGAGATGCAGCAGCTCATCTGCCTGCTCGAGAGTGACAGTGATCGGCTTCTCGATGAATACATGCTTTCCGCGGGCAAGAGCCGCCTTTGCAATCTCGAAATGCAGCGGGGTGGGCACGACAATAGTCAGTGCGTCGGACGCTTCAATAAGATTGTCGAGCGAATGGTTCGGCGTCCCGAGCTCTTCGCTGACTTTCGCGGCTCGTTCGGCGTTCGTCTCCGAGAAGCCGGTAAAATCAACATTTGGCGTCTCGCGCAGAATGCGGATGTGATGGTATCCGAGACTTCCCGCGCCAACGACCCCGATTCGCGGGGTTGCGCTCAAATAACTACTCCACGGCCGCTTGCTTCGACGAAGCTGATCAGCTCCTTCACTTCATCGAATTGCTGAAGCTCGCCGTTGGCACGCTCGAGCGCCTGTGACACGTTCAGGTCAGACCTGAAGAACAAC
>JANLYJ010000279.1:0-3884 GCA_031365555.1 Gemmatimonadaceae bacterium
GGAAGTGAGCACTGCCGGAATCGATCGGGCCATCGAGCAGGCAACCAAGATCCGGAATCGGAGCGATTCGGCAGCAGCAGTAGCGCCACCGCCGTCCTCGGTGCCGATGCCGACCGCCAAAGACACCGGCGCGGCGAAAGATTCCCAGCCCCGCCGGTAACTCTCGCGGCCTGTGAGGGTACTAATTGGTATGACGATGTCAGGAGACACGCTGAAGAAAATCTTATTTGCAATTGCTTTCGCCCCGGTCGCGTTGTCCGCGCAGCAGGTGACGTCCCGCGTTTCGCGCGGCGACATTCCCGTGGACAGGGTGGTAGCCGTTGTTGGCTCACAGGCCATCCTGTGGAGTGATGTCATGTCCAACATCAACCAGCAGCGAGCGCAGGGGCTGGCACTTCCTACGGATTCGCTCGGACAGGAAAAGCTCGCGCGTGAGGTCCTTAACAATCTGGTTGACGAAGAGATCCTCATTCAGAAGGCGAAGGAGCTGAAAGTCGAAATTGCCGATGCGGAGCTGACGCCGAATGTGGATCGTCAGATTCAGTCGGTGCGCTCACAGTTTCAGACCGATGAGGAATTTCGCGCCGAGCTGCGCAAAGCCGGAATGGGATCGCCTGAAGACTATCGGCGCACTCTGATGGACCAGTTTCGCCGCCGTCTGATTCAGCAGCGCGTTTTCTCCGAGCTGCAGAAGAAGGCGAAGCCGAAAAATGTTGCGGAGGCCGAGATCGATTCGGCGTTCGAGCGGAACAAGACGGAGCTGCAGAAACGGCCGGCAACCGTGACTTTCCGTCAGATCGTCGTTGCGCCAAAAGCATCCGCAAAGGCAAAGCTCGTTGCACGCACGAAGGCTGATTCACTGCTTGCAGAGATCAAGCGCGGCGGCGACTTCGAGAACATTGCCAAGCGCGAGTCAATGGACCCGGGCAGCAAGGCCATGGGCGGAGACCTGGGCTGGTCGCGTCGCGGTGCAACTGTTCCGGAGTTCGAGCGCATGATGTTCGCACTCAACCCCGGCCAGGTAAGTCCCGTATTCGAGACTGCGTTCGGTTACCACGTTCTTCGCGTTGACCGCGTTCAGGCTGGCGAAGTAAAAGCGCGTCACATTCTGATCGTTCCTGTTCTCGATTCTGCCGATCTGGAACGCGGACATCTCGAAGCTGATTCGGTTGCACGTCAATGGAGAGCAGGCACGGCGTTTGATTCGCTGGCTGCCAAGCATCATGACCCGGCAGAAGAGCGCGGAATTCTGCAGCCCTTCCCCAAGGATTCGCTTCCGCTTTCCTATTCGCAGGCAGTTGTCGGCAAGAAGGCAGGCGACATCACGGATGCATTCGCGCTTGCAGGAGCGCGTGGCCAGGTGAAATACGCAGTCATCCAGATCGTCACGATGACCGACGTCGGCCAATACGATCCAAAGGAAATTCGGATGCAGATTCGGACACAGCTCGCTGCAGAGCGCTCGACCCGCGAGATGCTCGATGAGATGCGGAAACAAACCTTCGTAGCGATTAAGTATCCCGACTAGATGCGCATAGCCATCAGCGCGGGTGATCCGCGCGGAATCGGCCCGGAGATAATCACCAAGGCGCTCGCTGATTCACGTATCAGCGGGCGCTGTGAGTATGTGGTGGTCGGTCCTACGGGCGCGGGCGTAGACGTGCAGGAATCGATTGGGCAGTGGAAGGGGAATGACATGGCTGATGCCGGCCGGCTCGCCGGTCTCGCAATCGAACGGTCAGTTCAGATGGCCATGAACGGTGACGTCGCTGGAATCGTCACTGCGCCAATCGACAAGGCGGCCCTGCTCGCTGGCGGATTCGATTATCCTGGCCATACCGAGATGCTCGCGGCCATGACCGGTACCGACGTCGCGATGATGCTTGCGTCTGAAAAGCTTCGTGTCGTGCTGGCCACCACTCACATCGCACTGAAAGATGTCGTTGGGTATCTCACGCACCAGGCGATTGTTTCAGCGGCAAGCGTGACACGCAAGGGACTCAGGGAATGGTTCGGGATCGCCGAGCCGCGTATCGCGCTTTGTGCTTTAAATCCTCACGCCGGTGACGGAGGACGGTTTGGTCTCGAAGATCAGACGGTACTGACTCCCGCTGCCAAATCCGCCGGGATTGCAGGACCCTTTCCCGCTGACACTGTGTTCGTGCGCGCCATGCGCGGAGAGTTCGATGCAGTGATTGCGCCTTATCACGATGTTGGAATGACAGCGATCAAGGTCGCGTCTTTCGGGAGCGCAGTTAACGTCACGCTTGGACTTCCTTTTCCGCGGACGTCACCCGATCACGGGACAGCGATCGACATTGCAGGGAAGGGTGCAGCTGACCCCTCGAGTTTTATCGAGGCGCTTCTGCTTTGTTGTCGGATTGCGGTTCGCGCTCGTTAGCACGACGGTCGCCAAGGCTGTGCAGGTCGATTGCAAGCGTGTCGATCTTCCGTCCTTCCATCTCGCGAACGGTAAAGATTGCCCCGCCGGCGACGACACGATCGCCCACCTGCGGTAGTCTTCCGAGCAAGCCGAACACGAAACCACCAATCGTGTTGTAGTCTGAATCTGGTACAGACAATCCAAAGTGCTCGTTCAGCTCGCCGATATGCGTACTGCCCGGGACCATTGTTTCTCCGGCGCGCACTTCAACGGCGTCGTCCGGGGGCTCGTCATACTCATCGAGAATCTCGCCAACGATTTCTTCAAGCAAGTCTTCCATTGTGACGAGACCCGCGGTTCCGCCGTACTCGTCGAGGACAATTGCGAGGTGCTCCTTCATTCGCTTGAAATCACCAAGCACATCCTCCACTTCACGCGACCCGGGAATGACATGCACAGGACGCATTACGTGCGAGAGCACGAAGGGCTGACCCTGTGCTACCGAGCCGCTTGGACTGAGCACGGCCAGCAGATCCTTCGCGAGCACGAGGCCAACTACGTCATCGATGCTTTCGTGATAGACGGGGTACCGGGAGAATCCGTTTTCACGAACCGTCTCGAGGACTTCCTCCAGCGTTGAATCGTCGGCGAGCGCAATGATCACCGTGCGAGGCGTCATGACCTCGCGCGCGTTCTTCTCGGAAAAGTCAAAAACGTTCCCAAGCAGGTCTGCATCCTGCTGCTTGAGCGCTCCGCCTTCCTGTGACTGCTCCACGAGCAGCTGCAGCTCCTCGGGGGAGTGCACCGCGTCTTCAGCATTCCTGGCGCTGCGCGCGCCGAAGAGTGCGAGAATGAATTGCGATGAGTGGTTCAGGATCCAGGTGAACGGCGTCGTCAGCCACGCAAAGAGCTGCAGCGGTGGTGCAAGCCAGCGCGCAAACTGTTCCGGATGATTGAGCGCGCCCGCTTTTGGTGTCAGCTCGCCGAATACGACGTGCAGAAAGGTTATCACCACGATCGCGAGCGTCGCACCGATGGTCATTGCAAGCGCGACGTCAATGCCGAGCGGAAGATGGGTGAACATTTCCGCGAAGGGCTCCTTCAATGCTGATTCCGCAACCCAACCGAGTCCAAGACTGGAGAGAGTGACTCCGAGCTGGCTGGCTGAGAGGAGTGAGCCAATGTTGCCCGTCGCACGCAGTGCTATTCGCGCTAACTTATCTCCCTTGCGGGTCATCGCCTCGAGGCGGGTCCTGCGGGAACGCACAAGCGCGAACTCCGCGGCGACGAAAAAGCCGTTGAGGAGAACGAGAACGAGAATGATTATCCAGCGTACGAGCACACTAACAAACTACTAGAGCGAGAGAGTGCGGCAATCCCACGACCATCATCATGGTCACTCCCACACCCACGATTCAACTGCGTCGATAAAGAGCCTTAGGCTCTCGCTGCTGCTGACCGCGACTCTGCTTGTGGCGGAGGTGGTGGGTGGGATCATGTC
>JANLYJ010000358.1:0-2750 GCA_031365555.1 Gemmatimonadaceae bacterium
GCACCTGGTCTATCCCGGTGCGACGCATTCACGTTTTGAGCATGCACTCGGCACCTATCACCTCGCTCGTCGAACGGTCGCAATGCTGCGTGAGCGGGACAAGCTCGATGAATTTGGTGACGACTGCCGCATCATTCCGGCTGCTGCCCTGCTGCACGATGTAGGTCACTACCCCTTCTCACATGCACTTGAGGAGATTGGCGCTCTTCATCACGAGAATGTTGCCGGGCCTCTCTTGAGCGGCGGACCGGTCGCAAAGCTGCTGAAAAGCCACTTAGGTGCTGATGCGCCAGAACGAATTCACGCGCTGATCAGCGGTACGAGCAGGAGTCCGCTCCAGGGCCTGATATCGGGCTCCCTCGATCTCGACAAAATCGAGTATTTGAAACGAGACGCACTGATGTGCGGGGTTCCCTATGGGGAGATCGACGTTGACCGCCTGATAAATTCGATGCTGCTGGTCCGGGACGAGGCCGATGGGAAAATGAAGGTTGGAGTTAGCGAGAAGGCTTTATCTGCTCTCGAGTCACTGCTTTTCGCGAAATATCAGATGTATCGAAACGTTTACTGGCACCATGCCGTGCGCAGCGCGACAGCAATGTACAAACGCCTCGTTGGAGACGCGCTTCGCGCGAACCTTCTTCATGGTCCTGAATTACCTGGAATGACAGATGAAGGACTGCTGCACCAACTTGAATTCACCCAGAGTCCGCTCCTAAGTGCGCTGCGCGAACGACGACTCTACAAGCGTGCCCTGGAAATCCCCGCTAATGAGATTGCAGACGGCGTTGGCGACTGGATCGCGGTTGACTACGCGCGTGTAGTGGCCGTCGAAGACGAGATTGCAGACTCCCTCGGACTCAACCATGGCGAAGTGCTTCTCGATTTCCCCGAAAAGACACAGATGCTCGGACTCGATATTCTGGTTGTCAGGAAGAACGGAAATGTTGAGCGTCTGACAGAGGCAGGCTGGCCGGGGACCGTCAATCTGCCGTCACTTTCCTACGAGCTGTATCGCAGCACGCGTTGGCTTCGTGTATTTACACGCCCCGGAGCATCATCTACTAACCAATTACGGGATCTTGTGTCGCGGCTCGCGCTTTCGTGAACTGCTGGAAATCCGGCGACGAGGCCATTAGCTCCGAATAGGTACCTTCGGCGACAATGCGGCCTTCGCTCATCATTACGATGCGATCACATGCCTCCACAGTCCGCAGTCGATGGGCAATCAGGATAATGGTAAGTCGTCCGCCCAGATCGTGAATTGCCTGCATCACTCCTTCTTCCGTCAATCCGTCAAGCGCGCTAGTTGCCTCATCAAACACGATGACGTCCGGCTCATGATAAAGAGCCCGAGCTATCCCGAGCCGCTGCCTTTGTCCGCCGGAAAGTTTTACACCATGCTCTCCAATAACGGTGTTGAAGCCTTCTGGCAAATCGTGGATGAACTTCGCAGCCTGCGCACTTTCCGCAGCGCGCTGGACGGCGGCATGATCGATGTCACCCGGATTCAGGCCAAGAGCAATATTTTCTGCGACTGATGCATTTGCGAGAAAAACATGCTGTGGCACGTACCCTACACGCCGTCTCCAGCTCTCAATCGTGTTTGGATCCAACGCAATGCCATCGACCGTGATGCGGCCCTGCGATGGTGAATGAATACCGAGAGCTGCCTCAGCGAGGGTCGTTTTCCCCGCTCCAGTGGAGCCGACCAGTCCGATTCTTTCGTGCGGACTGATGGCAAGTGACACGTCCCGCAGAGCCGGCCGCCTCGCACCCGGATAGGTGAAGCTCACTTCTTCGAACCGCAGACTATCGCCGAACTTCATGACCGTGCTGTCCGCTTTGCGAGTACGATTCCGATTTTGCACCGCGGCTTCACCCTGTACAAAGTCATCGTGCAGCAGATAGAGTGATGACAGCCGGAAGCGAATATCCAGTGCCGCACCAAAAATCTGCTGCAACGCAGGCAGAAGGCGGTAGCCTGCAAAAGCATACAGGGCAAGCAGCGGGATAAGCTGAGGGGACTGGCTTCCGCCTCTTGCTATCACGGCAACGGTGATCAATAGTATCCCGCCGAACGCTACTGTTTCCATCACGTATCGCGGAAGCTGGGCGACGGTGTTGTTTGTGGCCTGAGCATGTGCCGCCGCGCTCGCCACTGACTCGAATTTGCTGACTGCGTACTGTTCCCTGCCCATCACCTGAAGCTCCTTTACACCGGCCAGTGCCTCTTGGCCTGTGCGCTGCCTCGCCAGCAGCAAATCCTTGTACGAGGCGCCGAGACTGAACTGGCGTATGCGAGCCCAACGGTAAATAAGCAGGTATGCGAGCCCGAATGCGATGGTGACAAGGACCGATGCGATGGGATCGCGAATGAAGAGAAGAGCAAGAATTCCAATCGTGGTTAGGAGCCGACTGAATCCGGTCATGAATGGTGACACGACTCCCGTCATGATCGAGCCTACGTCGACAGTAAGCACTTTCATAAGCGACGGCGTGTCACGCTCCACATGAAACGCGTATGGGCGCGCCATGTATCCGTCCAGGAGCGTCGAGGCGAGGCGGGCTTGCGTCCGGGCAGCAAAACGCTGCTGCACAATCAGGTTGAGCGCAGCGGCAAGGTTTCCCAGTGCTACAATGGTGACGGTGATCGCACCAAACAGGAGCAGGGCCCCGTTGCGTGATGTTATTCCGAGACCGATCGCCAGTTTCGCCAGAAGTGTGAATCGTGCAAGGGCGGCAGGATC
>JANLYJ010000400.1:0-5399 GCA_031365555.1 Gemmatimonadaceae bacterium
GACATCTCCGATTTTCAAATCCGTAAGCTGCGGCGAGACGATGTCTGGGCTTCCCGCTACCACCACCCGCATGTCGTCTGGATGCAAGAAAGTCTGTGCGGCCTCCTGCACGCCTGACGTTGTCACCCCGAGAACGTTGGCACGATACGATGTGAAATAGTCGCCAGGCAGGCCGAAAATGACCAGACTCGCCAATCCAGAGGCGACGGCGTCGGCCGTTTCGTACCGAATTGGAAATACGCCCGCCAGGTAGCTGGTAGCCAGCGAGAGCTCCTCTGGCTGAATGGCCTCATTCTGCATGCGATCGATTTCCTTGAACACTTCCGTGATTGCTGCTCCGGTCGATTCTGACTGAACAGCCGTTGCTATCACGAATGGGCCTGCCTCTTTCCGCCAGTCGAAATAAGAGGAAGCGCCATAGGTGTACCCGTGGGCCTCGCGCAAACTGAGGTTGATCCGCGAGGAAAAGAGGCCGCCAAGCACGGCGTTCATTACTACGATATCGAAGTACTTTGGGTTTGCGCGCGATACGCCGATATGGCCCATTCGCAGCTCTGACTGTTGTGCGCCGCTGCGAGGAACAACGCGAACTCCTCGCACCTGAGGCCCCGCCAGAGCCAACGTCCGCGCCGGTAATGCCTGTGTCTGAACCTTCCACCCGCCGAAAGCGCTGTCTGCCAAACGCTGCGCACCCTCGATGTCGATATCACCGGCAAGGATTAGCGTTGCAGCGGCCGGATTGTAGGTCTTCGCGTGATAGTCGCGCACGTCCGGAGTCGATATGGCACCGACAGTAGCGGCAGATCCGCCGACAGGAATGCCGTACCTCGCTTCAGATGCGAAGAGGTCGGCATTGAAGCTTTCGTCAGCGAGAACACGGGGTTCGGATTGCGACTGAATGATTTCTGACAACCGCTCGGCGCGAATCCGCATCACCGCTTCTTCGTCGAATCGCGGCTCGATTGCCATTTCGGCCATTAGCTCGAGAGCCTTCGCGATGTTGGCCGACATCACCGACATCTTGAGGATGGAGCTTTCCCAGTCGGCGCCTGCACTCACCGATGTACCGAGCCTCTCCAGCGCCATCACCAGATCGTCCGCACTGCGAGTGCGGGTTCCTTCAGTCAGCGAGTGCGCAACGATGTCTGCGACGCCTTCAAGACCGGATTGTTCTTTCGATGCTCCGCCATCTACGACCAGGATTGCGGTCACTACCGGCAGTCGCCGCATTGGCGCTACAACCAGACGCAATCCGTTCGGCAAGACAGTTCTCTCAAACGCAGGAAATTGAAAATCGCGGGGAGTAGACGGCGACGGCCTCAGGGGAGCGCTCATTGTGCGGCCTCTCCACGCGGTACATAGAGAAGGAGTGCACGATTCTCCGGTATCAGGGTAGCCTTGATGATTTCATTTACAGCAGTTGCACTTACTGCTTCGTATTTCGTTACCTGTTCATTTACGAGCTCCGGCTTTCTGAAATAAGTCGCAAACATGGAGAGCTTGTCTGCACGGTCGCTGGCAGACTGCATCGAAATGACGAGCTCAGTTGAAATGATTGCAACCGCCCGCGCAACGTCGTCATCCGATACTCCCGCCTCGGCAATCAGGTCGATTTGCTCGGCCAGTGCCCGCTCGAGCTGCAAGCCAGTAATTCCGGACCGCGCCGTTACGTCACAGATAAGCAGATCCCGTCCTTTCGCGAGGTCGAAGGTGAATGCTGACACGTCGGTTGCAACCTGTTTGTCTCTCACGAGCGACCTGTACAGCACACTTCCCTTCTTCATTCCGAGGACGGCACCCAGCACGCTCGCCGCGTAATACTCGTCCGAACCAAATCTTGGCGAGCGAAAGGCGAGGAAAGCACGGGAAACGTTCACGTCGTCTTCCACTATTTGGCGGAGCGGCGCTCCGAAAGTTTTGGGCAGATCCATCTCCGGCAGCGACGGGCGCCCACGGCCCCGTGGAATACTTCCGAAGTATTCGCGTACCAGGCGCTTCACTTGTGCGGGATCGAAATCTCCAGCCACGGACAGCACCGCGTTGTCCGGCGTGTAGTAGGTACCAAAAAATTCAGCGATGTCGCTCAGTGATGCGGCGTCGAGATCCTCAAACGAGCCGATCAGCGAGTGGTGGAAGGGGTGCGACTCAGGAAACGTGAGTTCCGGAAGTTTTTCCCACCACGTTCCGTACGGCTGATTGTCCACTGACCAGCGCCGCTCATTTTTCACTACCGACCGCTGTGTGTCCAGCTTCTCCTGCGTCATTGCGGGGAGCAGCCTGCCCATCCTATCCGCTTCCAGCCACAGCCCGAGCGCGACCTGGTGCGACGGAAGGGTCTCGAAGTAGTTGGTGCGCTCGAGCCAGGTTGACCCATTCAACGTTCCTCCAGCCCGTTGAACCAGCTCGAAATGTTCATTGGAAGCAACGTTTTCTGATCCCTGAAAAAGCATGTGCTCAAACAGGTGAGCGAACCCGGTTCGACCCGCTCGTTCATTGGCTGACCCAACATGATACCAGAGGTTTACCGCAACGATGGGCGCGCTGTGATCTTCGGAAAGGGTCACGAACAAGCCGTTATCAAGCTCGAACGTTTCGATTGGTATTCTAACGGACGTAGATTCTGCCATATGGATCCGGTGATTTTCCTTTCTACAATATGAAGCAGCCGTTTGTGCACGAGTTGAGCCCGGCACCGCAGGCAGCCGACATCTGTGCCGCACTCGAGGGCCTGCCATATCGAATCTTTTTCGACAGTGCAGACGCCCCCGGGAAATATGCTCGATACAGCTTTGTTGCAGCTGACCCCAGCCGGGTTCTCACCTCCACGCGGGGTCACACCGAGATAACCGATCGCAACGGCCAGCGCACTGAGATCGATGCGTCTGTAACCGCGCTTGTGCCTCTTCGGGAAATGCTTGCCCGAAATCCCTTCGCTCAGATACCCGGACTTCCGCCCTTTCTTGGTGGCGTAGCGGGTTACATCGGTTACGAGTTTGGCAGCGCCCTGGAAAACATCGGCGCAGCACAAACTGATGATCTGCATGTCCCCGATCTGTGCTTTGGTCAATACGACGCCGCCTTCGCGTGGGATCACAAGGCAGGGCGCGCATGGTTGATTACGGAGAGCCTGGACCGCCAGCGCTTCTTTCTGGAGAGGATGGTCAATCGCCCGGCTCAGCATCGTTCGGGGATTTCTCTGCAGAACCGCGCTCCCGAGTCGTCACTCTCGCGCGCAGAATATCGAAGAGCAGTTGAAACAATCAGGGAGTACATCACCGCGGGTGATATTTTTCAGGCCAATTTTGCACAACGGTTTCAGGCCTCGATCGAGTCGCGGCCGTGGGATCTCTATCTTGAGCTTCGTGAACGAAATCCGGCGCCTTTTGCCTGTTTCTTCGAGGCAGGTGACGTAGCCGTCATCAGCGCATCGCCTGAACGATTCATTCGTGTCCAGGCGAACCGCGCAGAGACCAGGCCGATCAAGGGAACACGGCCCCGCGGAAACTCTTCTTCAGCAGACAAGGCGTCGGCTGACGATTTGGTCCGGAGCGCAAAGGACAACGCAGAACATGTGATGATCGTGGATGTTCTCCGCAACGATTTGTCACGCGTGTGTGTCCCAGGATCCGTCGAAGTATCAGAACTCGCAGTACTCGAATCGCACCCTACAGTGCACCACCTCGTCTCAACCGTCACTGGATATCTGCGCCCGGGCTGTGATGCGATTGACCTGTTACTCGCATCTATACCGGGCGGCTCAATCACGGGCGCGCCAAAAATTCGCGCAATGGAGATCATCGCCGAGCTTGAACCTGTTCGCAGGGATATTTACTGCGGATGCATGGCATACCTGACTCCCGATGGCACGATGGATTCATCTGTCGTCATTCGCACGTTTTTGATGAAAGACGGCAAAGTCTATTTTTCAGCTGGGGGCGGCATTGTGGCTGATTCGGACCCGGACATGGAGTTCGAGGAAACCTTGCACAAGGCTTCAGCCTTGTTCGCCGCTCTAGAGGCCGTTCGCTGATGCTCATCACCGTGAATGAAAAGCGAATTGAACCGGGATCCACGGCCCTGTCCCCTCTCGATCGTGGATTTCTTTTCGGCGATGGAATATTTGAGACGATTCGGATTTACTCGGGAACAGCATTCAGGCTTCGGGCGCACCTTGAAAGGATGCAAGCTGCCGCCGATCGGCTAGAGATCGACCTCGGCCCGAATATCGAGAATCTTGTTCTCGGTGAAATTGAACAGGCACTGACCGCAGGCATTCGCGATGGATTTCTTAGAATAACCGCGACCCGCGGAGAGGGATTCGGACTTGGTTACAGTCCGCAAAAGCCGACACTAGTCACTTTCATCGACTCGCTCCCCCCCCTCAACCCGGGCTGGTATTCAGCAGGACTGTCCGTAGTGACGGCCGCCGCGAGACGAAATGAGTTTGCTGCAACATCGGGGATCAAGACCACTGCCTACCTCGAATCAATTCTGGCTTTTCGGGCAGGCGCGCTCGCCGGGGCCGACGACGCAATTTTCCTGGATACCCTGGGTCATCTCTCCGAAGCCACTGCAAGCAACCTATTTCTGGTTGAAGGAGAAACACTTTACACCCCGCCGCTGCAATGTGGTGCCCTTCCGGGTATTACACGTGCAGTGGTAATGGAAATCGCAGAATCAGCGAACCTGCGTGTCGTTAGTTGTACTTCTCTCGAGCCAGATCGCATACAGCATGCTTCGGAGTTCTTCCTGACTAGCTCCATTCGCGAAATTGTACCTGTGGTTTCCCACGACGGGTGCAAGATTGGCAGGGGACTGCCAGGGCCAGTGACAAGACAGATCATGAGCGCCTACTCCGAGATGACACATTGCAAATCCTGATACTGATATCGATTGTCGTCGTTGTCGCCATGGCTGTTCTCTGGTGGAAGCAGGAGAACATTCTCTTCCAGCCTCCTGGCCATGTTGATCTCGAGTTCGCATCGGCCGACAAGATTGAATTCATGGCTGCAGACGGTCAGAAGCTTTTTGGCTTTCTCGTTGGTGAAATCGGCGAGACCGGGGTATTGCTCGCGTTTCACGGCAACGCGGACCTGGCGATCTGGCAGCTTGAATGGGCAGCGGAAATTGTTCACCGCTTTGGCATCCCGGTTTTTCTTGCCGAGTATCGCGGTTATGGAGGAATCAAAGGACGCCCTACATACGCGAGCAGCAGCCTCGATGCAGACGCGGCTTATAGAACCCTCTCGGGGAATCTTGCAGTTCCAGCTGACAAGATTTTCTTCTTCGTGCATTCACTCGGCAGTGCCGTGGCCACGGAGCTGGCTGCCAGACACCCGACCCGCGCTCTCCTGCTGCAATCCCCTTTTTCTTCGGCAAGAGAGATGGCTCGGCTTTCA
>JANLYJ010000490.1:0-1584 GCA_031365555.1 Gemmatimonadaceae bacterium
CGAGCTCCTAAAGGCAAGCCTCCAGGAAGGAACTTCCGAGCGCTACGATATCGACGAGATAGAGAATGCGGCCCGCAGAGCGACAGCGCTGACGCGCCAGCTGCTCGCCTTCAGTCGCCGCCAGGTATTGAAGCCGGAAAACCTCGATCTCGGCGAAGTCGTTCGCGGAATGCTCGGGATGCTATCGCGGCTCCTCGGCGAAGATGTTGAGCTTGTCATCAGGGAAAGTGCTGCTATTAGCTGCGCCAACGCGGACCGCGGTCAGCTGGAACAGGTCATCGCCAATCTGGCCATTAATGCACGTGATGCGATGCCCAATGGCGGAGTTCTCATCCTCGAGAGCTCCGAGGTCGGATTCGAATACGACTACGGCGATCAGGACGGAACGACAATTCCCGCCGGCAAGTACGTCCAGCTTTGTGTCAGCGACACGGGCGAGGGAATGGATGACGGAACCCGGTCCCGAATATTCGACCCCTTCTTCACGACGAAACCGCCGGGACGCGGAACTGGCCTCGGCCTGTCCACAGTCATTGGCATCGTCAGTCAGTCGGGCGGGTACCTGAGTGTATACAGTGTACTCGGCCGTGGAACGACGTTCAGGATTTACCTCCCCGCGACGGAGCGCAGGAAAGAAATCAAGCCGCGCGTTGACACTCCCGCCATGGCCACGGATTCGAATCACACGGGACGCCTGCTTCTTGTCGAAGACGATGAGTCAGTGCGAAAGGCGACTGAGAGACTTCTCAAACGAATGGGCTTTGACGTGCACGCAGTGCACGATCCACTGGTCGCACTCGACCACCTCATAACCAATCAGTTCGACCTGATGCTCACCGACATGGTAATGCCACACATGAATGGTGATCAACTCGCCCGGGAGGCACTGGTCCGCTACCCGGAAATGCGCGTCGTAATAATGTCCGGCTATTCCGAGGAGGCCAGCAACCGGAACTGGACGCTTCCAGCGAATACAGTCTTTGTCGAGAAACCGATCAGCCGCGAAGTGCTCTCATCCAAACTTCGCGAGGCGATGCGCGGCCCCGCCTAGATCTTAACGCGGCCCGTAAGGATGTCCTTGAACATCACGAAGTCTCCGAGCAGGCTATAGAGCGGCGAAGAAAAACTGGCGGGCCTGTTTTTCTCGAAGAAGAAATGTCCCACCCACGCGAACCCGTATCCAACAACTGGCAGAAGTACCAGCAGCATCCAGTTTTGCCGGAGCAGCGCCACCCCGAGTATGATCAGCACCAGAAATGTCCCCGCGAAGTGAAGCACTTTCGTCGAGCGCTTGCCGTGCTCACTCAGGTAAAACTGGTAGAACTCTGCGAAGTTGCTGTAGTTCCCGGTCATTTCTCCCTCGTCGCACAGGTTACGCACTCTCTGACGGGACTGAATGCCGCCAGAATCTTTTTCAGTCTCGAGCCATAGAAGTGGCGTTCACATAAACTGCGTTTGCAGGCGACACACACTCCGCCCTGTCCCGCATAAAAGGGCACGCCGCAAGCATCACAATCCCATCGAAAGTTCGATTTACGAAAAACAGGCACGGCCGCGCAGTTAAAGCTTGGTGATACCACCGTA
>JANLYJ010000522.1:0-9131 GCA_031365555.1 Gemmatimonadaceae bacterium
ACCGAGATCTGCCGCGCGACGTAAGCGCTAAGCTCGACCTGCGAGAGCGACGAGATCACTGGTGAAACACCACGGAAAGTCCGCGCTCCGTCAAATGATGGCCGTCGTAAAAGTGAATTCGTGTCACTCCGGCCCGCGCCGGATCATATGAGCCAACGACCTTCGCCTGGTGGGTCGCAGCCAGGCTTCTCACTTCAGTCTCAGCCGTCTTCACAAGGCTATATCGTGGGTCAGCCGACAGTGTTTCGTACACGATTGGATGGTAGGGAAGCAGTGCGACAATGGGCACCGCTCCGTCCCGTTTGATCAGGTCGATAAACCGCCCCAGCGCCAGGACATGGGTGGGGTCGACCTTAGCATGATCATCGATGAGGTAAACTCCCTTGTCAGTATATCTCCGCGCAAGCGACTCGGCGCTGTCCGGTCCGTATGCGCGCTGACCCACCGAATATGCGTCACTGCCGTCCGGTAACCGGGTGTAAGCATCGTTATCGGGAGTGTTGGAAACTTTCCAGGGAGCGAGTTTCTTCTTGTTGCCGATCGCGAGGACGGACTGCTGGAAGTAGTCGGCGGAGGTAAGCGCCTGCACGCGAGAGCTCTGTGTCTCCACAGTCCCGGTCTCCGGCCACTTCGTGATGCCCAGCCGCTGAATCGCGGAATCGAAATAAGGTTGGATCGCGACCCATCTTGGATCGTAGGCTTTGGCATTCAACATCCACGGATCTATGCCGATCACCACCGTGTCCGGTATAAGCTTCCGTTCACGAAGGATTTCGTACGCCGCGAGTGGCTCCCTTACAGTCGCGCCAAGCATGCTTGCGTTGACGACGTGGGATTTCGGGAAAAGGTAAGCGCCAATGTTCAGGGTTTTGCTGGAGCCCAGCACCAGTACGCCGGGACGATCGCTCCTGTGCTCGAGGAGATATCTCGCGATTACGCGGTCATCGTAGACCGCGAAATTGGCTACATATTTACCCGCGAGCAGCTGTTGCGCGATCAGTGTTTCCTGTTCGCCCTGCTTGGCAAAGACATTCGCTGGATCGACGAGGAAGTTCGTCGCCGGAACAATCAGGATCGCGGGCAACAGCCGGGCAGCGCGGCGAAGGAAACTTTTCAGCGCTGCTCGCTCCTGCGATCGTGAATGCAAGGTGTTCATGAGCATATATTTACAAGGTTATGCACGCATCCGAAATCCGCAGTCGATTCCTCAAGTTCTTTGAGAAGAACGGCCACGCCATAAGGCCGAGCGCTTCGCTCGTGCCCGGCGATGACCCGACGCTCCTGTTTGTGAATGCCGGCATGGTTCCATTCAAGCGAATCTTTCTCGGACAGGACAGAGCCGAGTTTGGCCCCAGATACACGACTTCACAAAAGTGCGTTCGCGCCGGCGGCAAGCACAACGATCTGGAACAGGTTGGTCACACAGCCCGCCACCAGACCTTTTTCGAGATGCTCGGCAATTTTTCGTTCGGCGATTACTTCAAGCGCGATGCGATCACTTTCGCGTGGAAGTTTGTCACCGAGGAGCTGAAGCTCGACCCGAAGCTTTTGCGCGTCAGCGTCTTCCATGAAGACCAGGAAGCGCGTGACCTGTGGAAGGAAATTGCAGGTCTGCCCGACAGCAGGATCTACGGCCTGGGTGCGCGCGACAATTTCTGGCAGATGGCGGAAACGGGACCGTGCGGCCCGTGCTCGGAAATTTTCGTGGACGTCGCTCACATCGCGGAAGACTGGGTTTTCCCCGAGGGCGCGACAGGAGAGTGGACCGAGCTCGATCGCAAGGAGTTTTCCCTCGATGCATTTGTGGAGGGAACTGAAGCGGGGCGCTTCCTCGAGTTCTGGAATCTCGTCTTCATGCAATTCGACAGGCAGGAAGATGGACAGCTGAATCCGCTGCCCAAGCCGTCAGTCGATACGGGCATGGGACTGGAGCGGATTTCCGGTGTGATGCAGGGCGTTACAAATAATTTTCACATCGACCTGTTCGCTCCAATTCTGGATAAGGTCGCCGAGGTCGTTGGGATTGAGTATCGCGGCCGCGAATCCAATGAAAAGTATGAACACATTTTCAAGGGTGCTGGAAAAGGCGAGCGGTCGGCTGCAGTAAAGACAGGCGGCAAGCTGCTGGTCGAACCTGCCTCTTTCCGTGTAATCGCTGACCATGCGCGCTCCGTCGCGTTTCTGCTCGCCGATGGTGTGTTCCCGTCCAATGAAGGACGCGGATATGTGCTGCGCAGAATTCTCAGGCGTGCCGTGCGACATGCGTGGCTGCTCGGTCGTGCGGCTCCGACACTTTCAGCGGTAGTCGAGACGGTGATCGACACTATGGGTGCGGATTATCCTGAGCTCACACAGCGTCGCAGTCACATCGTTGAAACAACGAAGGCCGAAGAAGAGCGTTTCCTCGCGACCATCGACGGCGGAATGAAGCGGTTCGAGGAGCTTGCGCCGATTGCATCGACACAAGGGTCCACGGAGCTGCGCGGGACGATCTCGGGCGAAGATGCTTTCCGCTTGTACGACACGTTCGGATTTCCAATCGATCTCACCGAGCTGATGGCGCGCGAGCGAAACTACACGGTGGACATTCCCGGGTTCGAGCGTGCGCTCGAGGGCCAGCGCAATCAGTCGAAAGAAGAGCGCAAGACGCGGAAGCTTGGAGTGGGTGCGGACGAGCTGGCCGACAAGTGGTCCGTGGCGCAAAATGGAAACGGTGCTTCTGCCGAAATTGCTGCGCGTGAAGCGCCGGCGACTTCTTTCGTTGGATACAAGTCTGTTGACGTGACGTCTGAAGTAGTTGCGCTTCGCAGGCTCAGCGACGGACGTGTTGCGTTGATGCTGAGCGAAACCC
This sequence comes from Gemmatimonadaceae bacterium, assembly GCA_031365555.1. GTDB lineage: Bacteria > Gemmatimonadota > Gemmatimonadetes > Gemmatimonadales > Gemmatimonadaceae > UBA4720. The sequence continues at coordinate 2,852 of JANLYJ010000522.1, forward strand.
CTTTCTATGCGGAGTCAGGCGGCCAGGTTTCTGATGCTGGTGAAATCAGGGGCGACGGCTGGACGCTTCCAGTAGAAGAAGTGCGCAAGATCGACGGACGTATTGCGGTAGTTGGCAAGCCTGAAGGCGAAGTTGTCTTCGGCCCGGCGCGCGCACGCGTTCCGCGCCGCACGCGACTGGACACCGAGCGCAACCACACAGCCACGCACCTTCTACACGCGGCACTGCGTGCGACGCTCGGCGAGCATGTGCATCAGGCGGGATCACTTGTAGCGCCCGACAGACTGCGGTTCGACTTCACGCACCACGGTCCGATGAAGCCCGAGGAAATTGCAACCGTAGAGAATTCCGTAAACTCTGGAATTCTCGAGGCGGTCGGACTGCGGACTGAGGAGAAGGCGTACGCTGAGGCCGTGAGCACCGGCGCGATGGCACTCTTTGGCGAGAAATACGGCGATGTAGTTCGCGTCGTGACCATTCCGGGTCTTTCAGTCGAGCTGTGTGGCGGGACCCACGTTCGCAACACATCGGAAATTGGAATTTTTCGAATCCTGAGCGAGACAGGCGTCGCTGCCGGTGTCCGCCGCATTGAAGCAGCGACCGGCAGACGCGCCTTCGAATACATCAAGCAGCGCGAAACGGAGCTGGAGCAGATTCAGGAGCTGACGCGCGCGCCTGCTGGTCAGACTGTGAAGCGCGTGCAGGCGCTCGCTGAAGAAAAGCGCACGCTCGAAAAGCGTCTGCAGGAATCGGTGAAGGGCGGCGGGGACAACCAGGTACGCACTCTCGTGGATGGCGCCAGGAGCGTTGACGGAATTCGCATTATCGCAGCGACTGTGCAGGCTCCTGATCTGAAAACGCTACAGGCGCTGGGCGATTCGCTGCGCGAGCAGATCAAATCGGGCGTTGCGGTCATCGCAGCGAGTTTCGACGAAGGCAAGAACAGTCTTGTTGCCGTGATCACCGATGATCTTCGTGAGCGCGGACTGCGTGCTGATCTTCTGCTTCGTGAAGTTGCAGCTGTCGCTGGTGGAAAGGGCGGCGGAAAGCCGCACATGGCGCAGGCGGGAATTCCTGATTCTGCAAAAATTCCCGATGCGTTGGCGGCGGTAGAGTCTGTCGTGCGTTCGCATATTGCTTCGGCGAAGTAGTGGAAGGGGACAGGAGACCGGTGAGACCGGTGAGGAACGACTCTGAACCATTCGTGTTCATTTCTTTTTTTGGGTAACGACATCCTGGACCGAGAGCAGTTCCCCCCAAAAAAGTCCGCTTACCTTGGGTCAATGTCGTTCTCACTGGTCTCACCGGTCTCCCTTTAAGTGAAACTTTCCGTTGCGGAATGGCTTAAGACGCGCAACCCACGCGCCCCAGAAAATCTCCTCGCGAGAATGAACGCGGAGATTTCAAAACTCGGCCTCGCCGAATCCGACGTAACACCGAAAGCCCTCGCCGACGCTGGTGCATCGATTCTTAGGTCGCTGGACGAATCAGGATGCACGGTTCGGAGTAATGCACTAGACCTCCTCTCTGCTGATGCACTTTTCACGTACGCGTTCGAAGCGGCCGCAGATTCCAAAACAGAAATCGAGGAAGCCTCCCGCTACGTGCTTGAGAGAGTGACGACGAAGTGATTGTAATTCTTTTCACTGGCGGCACGATTGGGATGCGGAATGATCCCGATGGTGGGGGAGCGAAGCCTTCTCTGACGTCTGAAGAGATTCTGCGTGCTACACGCGGCATTCACGCTGTGACCGGTGTCGAGACCGAAGACTGGGGACAGTTTCCCGGGCCGCATATGACCATCGAGCGAATGTGGGCTTTGCGCAATCGCATCGCCGAGCATCTCAAGCGGCCCGAGGTGACGGGTGTTGTCGTCACACATGGCACCGACACACTTGAAGAGTCCGCATATCTCGCTGCACGCTCGCTATCTGACGACAAACCGATTGTTTTCACCGGGGCGATGCGTACAGTCAGCGATCTCGGATGGGACGGTCCTGCAAATCTTCTCGAGGCCGTGCGCGTCGCGGCCAGTCCGGAAGTGCGGGGATTTGGCGCGCTCGTAGTAATTAGCGGGCAGATTTTCGCGGGACTGGATGCTACGAAGGCCAACACAAACTTGCTCGACGCGTTTGAGAGTCCGGGCCTTGGTCCTCTTGGCGTTCTCGACGAAGGCGAGTTGATCCTGCATCGCGAGATTCCGAATGCGCCGGAGTGCATAGCGCCGGGGGCGCTGGCTACACCGATTGACATCATCTTCATCGCTGCCGGGAGTGACGAGCGCTTGCTCGATGCGTCGCGAGCCGATGCACGTGGTGTCGTCATCGCCGCGATGGGTCGAGGCAATGTGCCACCTGCAGTGGTGCCCGCGATCGAGCGCTGGATCGAAGAAGGGAAGCCGGTTGTGATCACGTCGCGCACACAGGGCGGACGCGTGTGGCATACATACGGGTATCCAGGCGGCGGACGCAGGCTTGAGGAAATCGGGGCAATCTTCGCCGGATCCCGTCGTCCTCAGCAGGCGCGAATTGATCTTATGCTTGGCCTTGGTGCTGGCTATTCACTCGATGCGCTTCGGCGCATGTTTGCAGACTGATGGCTATTGGGCAACGCGGAGAGCACGGGGTTAGCGCGGGGGGCGCGGGTAACTGCAGGATCGATGGTTACTGCGCCGCGCTCAGACGAACCACTGTTGTTCACCCGCATTTGCAAAACCCGCGACCCCCGCGTTATCCCCGCGCTCCCCGCGTGACAAATGCCGCATAGACTGAATCCCCCGCCGAACGTTCGAAAAATCGCGTTCACGCTCGAAGAAGCAGGCTTCGAGACCTGGTGCGTTGGCGGAGCTGTGCGCGACGCAATACTTGGGCATCAGCATCTCGACTGGGATCTCGCAACTTCGGCGACGCCGGCCCAGGTGCGTCACCTTTTCCGCAGGACTATTCCCGTTGGCGTTCAGTTCGGGACTGTTGGAGTTATCGACGATGACAACGTGATGCACGAGGTCACGACATTCCGCCGGGACGTGAAAACCGATGGGCGGCACGCAGAAGTGGAATTCGGAGCTTCCCTCGATGAAGATCTCGCGCGCCGCGATTTTACCATCAATGCGATCGCGTACTCGCCTTCGCGCAATGAAATTCGCGATCCCTTCGGAGGTCAGAAAGATCTTGTAACCGGGATTGTGCGGGCGGTTGGGAACCCGCATGACCGAATGCGCGAAGACCGGTTGCGCGCACTCCGCGGAATGCGCTTCGCTTCGCGGTTCAATTTCCGAATCGATCCCGATACCTGGGACGCGATTGTCGAGAGCGCCCCAGAACTGGGACGTCTGTCTGCCGAGCGTGTGAAGCAGGAGATTGAGAAGACAATGGATCAGGTGCGTTTCCCGAGCAACGCGTTCACCCTCTGGCTGAAGAGCGGTGCATTCGGAACGCTCATTCCGCAGCTCGCTGATGCGAAGGTGAATGACATCGCAATCCTGGATCACCTGCGGATTGCCGCACCAGGGCTGCAGCGCCGGCCGCAACGGAGGATTCTTCGCGTGGCAGCTCTCTTCTCGCTCGCACCCGATCATGTGGAGCGGACCCTCCGCGATCTTCGCTTCGCGAACTGGGAAGTCGCCTGGATCGGGTCGGTTATTCTGCGGTGGCGAGAGCTGATGCCCATGATGGAAGCCGCACTCATGGCAGATTCGCCCGTTTTCGACGCTGGCATTCGGAAGTGGGTGTCCGTTTCGGGTCGCACGCGTTTTGCCCAGATATACCGGCTGGCAGACGCCTATTGGTGGGCTCGCCGCGAGCGTGGTGAGGCTGCTCCAAACCCGCTCAAAATCAATTCTGTGTACCGCCGAGCGTTGCGAATAGCGTTCAACGACGCTGTCGAGGTAGGCGATCTTGCAGTGGATGGTACTGATCTCGCTAAGCTGGGGATCAGGGGGCCGGAGGTTGGGCGGATGCTTAGGAAATTGCTGGAAATTGTGATTCTGGACCCGTCGCAGAACACCGAGGAAATACTGCTCAACGCGGCAAAACGAGAGACGACTTGAACGACACCATACAGCTGTTAGCGACAAGCCGAAGCGTCAAGCTTCGAGGTGCTCGTAGCTTGTGGCTTCAGCTTGTAGCTTACAACTGTAAGTTGCAGTTAGAAAACTTTACCTAACTGACCATGCTTTTCAGAAATAGAACGCCGGCCACTACAGTGTGGCGCAGATTCAGATCTGGACTCGACGGTTTCACTTTCGATGAAATCGATGGGCACTTCGAAGCGCGCGTAGCAGCCAATGCGGAGCGCGTGGTGGATCTTTTCTACACTCTGAGCGAGCATCTCGCGCCCGCAATTGACATGGTGCTAGAGGACCAGCGTTCACAGTCCGTCTGGAACGGCGAGTCAGTTGCACTGCCAGATGTCCGCGATGCGATTGCGCGGCTCAAGGTTCCGCTCGCTACATATGGCGGCGTCGAAATTTCGCTTTACACAGCTGACGATCAGCTCACGCTCACGCCCCAGCTGGAATTCTTCATCTATTCGCGCAACGACAAGTGGCTGTACCTGCTGCAAGGAAAAGGACTCGAGCAGCGTCACGACGTGGCTGACAAACAGTGGGGCTCGCAGTCGTGGGACAGGTCACCCGCTGCATCTCTCACATCCGCAATCGCGAGTGCGGCGGAACGCCTGACGTTAGCGCCAGCGTGAATCACCCTGCGATCGCGTATGCGCTGATCGCAGCACTAGCAAACGTAGCCGGCGCGGCCGCGGTTACTTCGCGTCAGCGCTGGAGTCTGCCCGCCCTCGAGGTTCTCATTGCACTGTCCGCCGGGTTCATGGTTTCGGTCGCAGTTCTCGACCTCATTCCGGAAGCCCTGACACAGCATGGCCGCGATGGCGCGCTCATCATCCTGCTGGGTTACCTGCTGGTTCACCTGACCCAGCACACGTTCGCCAAACATTTCCATTTCGGCGAAGAGGTGCACAAGGTCACCAAGGTTGTAAGCTCTTCGGCACTCGTCGGACTGCTGCTCCATACCTTCGTTGACGGTGTAGCGATCGCGAGCAGCTTCGAAGCACGGCCGGCACTCGGCGTACTCGTGTTTGTCGCAATTCTGCTGCATAAGTTTCCTGAAGGGCTCGCAATTTCGAGTCTGTTTCTCGCCGCTGGTTCGACCCGGGCAAGAGCACTTGCTGCAGGCACAGCACTAGGTATTGCGACAGTTGTCGGTGCGATAGTTACCGAGTATGTGCAGACGCTGGCCACCTACGGTCTCGCTCTGGCAGCAGGCGTTGCACTGTATGTTGGAGCCTCCAATCTCGTCCCCGAGTTTCAGCGGTCAACAGGCTGGAAACTTCCGATCGCTTTCTTCACTGGCTGCGCGCTTTACTACTTCGCACGCAACGCCGTCGGGCTAACACTCTAGTGAAGCGCGTGCTGTTTGTGTGCGTCGAGAATTCAAATCGCAGCCAGATGGCAGAGGCGTTTGCCCGGATACATGGAAAGGGGAGAGTAGATCCTTTCAGCGCCGGCTCGCATCCGTCGGGCCGCGTGAATCCGAAGGCGATCGCGGCAATGAAAGAGAAGGGGTACGATCTCTCGACTCATCTGTCCAAGAGCCTCGCCGAGATTCCGCAGGGCGGCTACGACTATATCGTGACCATGGGGTGCGGTGACGAGTGTCCGCTGATCGACGGCGAGCGTCGGGAAGAGTGGGACATTCAGGATCCACGCCTGCTGAGTGACGGCGAATTCAACCGCGTTCGCGACGAGATCGAAGCTCGAGTTTTAACTCTCATCGATCGCCTTTAGCCGGTTCGCGGCGTATGGGTGCGGGGGAAATGAGACCGGTGAGACCGGTGAGGAACGACTCAAAACCATTCGTGTTTACTTCTTTTGGGTAACGACATCTGGGGCGAGAGCAGTTCCCCAAAAAAGTCCGCAGATGATCCGTGAATGTCGTTCTCACCGGTCTCCACCCCTATTCAACTCTCCTGATTCGAAGATGCCGGCCGAGGTGATAACTCCGGCCCAAGGTTCGCATTGTAATCGGTAGACTCTCGCCGAGAATTTCAGATGAACTCCAAGATCCCAATTGCCCTCCTCGCCGTCCTGATTGCAGCCGCATGTAAGGGCAATGACTCCAAGACACAAGCCGCTCTCAATGAAACAGCCCAGGATACATCGCTAGCGCGCGACCTCGCTCTCGCAGGCGCGGACACGCTTCTCTATTCGGAAGCTGCTGACGTCGCGATGACCGAGGATACCACCACGCGGGTCGTTGACAGA
>JANLYJ010000027.1:0-4726 GCA_031365555.1 Gemmatimonadaceae bacterium
GCTGAGCCGGAAAAGATCATCGATATGATCGAGCGGTCGGCCACGACGCTCCAGGCAATCTGGATCACGCACGGTCACGTTGATCACGTAGGCGCCATAGCCGCACTCAAGAGAAAGTGGAATGTCCCTGTGTCATTGCACCCACTTGACGAACCGGTTTACCGCCTGGCAGGGAAGTCCGCCGAGATTTATGGGATTCCTTTCGAGGAACCTCCGGATCCGGACGCACAGTTCTCCGAAGGACAAATCCTGACACTGGGAAGTCTCAGCTTCGAGGTGAATCATCGGCCCGGACATGCACCAGGTCATGTAGTGATGCACGGACATGGAGTCGCGCTGGTGGGTGACTGTTTGTTCGCAGGATCGATTGGACGCACGGACCTTCCATTTTCCAAACCGGCCGATCTCGCGGCATCGCTCAAGCAGATCGCACAGCTGCCTCCTGAAACAATCGTCTACCCGGGTCACGGACCTTCGACCACAATCGGTGAAGAGCTCGAGACGAATCCATTCCTCAACGGAAGCGCGCGCATCGTCGCGAGCTGAAACCATAAATACCATGGCAAACGAAACGAGACGTGAGAAGGATCCGCTTGGAGAGCTGGATGTCCCGGCAAGTGCTCTGTACGGTGTGCAGACCCTGCGCGCAGTCCAGAATTTTCCGATCAGCGGGGTGAAGGCGCTTCCACCATTTATTGATGGAACCATTCGCATCAAGCGCGCAGCTGCGCTGACCCACAAGGAAACGGGACGCCTGGAGGCGAAACTCGCCGACGCGATTGTGCAGGCAGCCGATGAAGTGCTGAGCGGAAAGCACCGCGACCAGTTCGTGATAGACGTGTATCAGGCCGGAGCCGGCACATCGCACAACATGAACTGCAATGAAGTGCTCGCCAACCGCGCCAACGAAATTCTTGGCGGCAAACGCGGCGAGTACAAGCCCGTGCATCCGAATGACCACGTCAACATGGCGCAGTCCACCAATGACGTCATCCCCACCACGATTCGTCTCGCGTGTGCGACGCAGCTCAATGGACTGGTGAGTGCCTTCACACGTCTTGCAGACGCACTGTCAAAGAAGGGCGAAGAATTCGATGGTGTTCTCAAGTCCGGACGCACTCATCTCCAGGACGCAATGCCCATCCGGCTCGGCCAGGAGTTCGCCGCGTATGGAACGGTTATTCGCAGGGGACTGAACCGGGTTGTGGAATCGGCTCGTTACATCCACGAGCTCGGAATCGGAGGAACGGCAGTCGGCACTGGAGTGAATGCAGAGCCCGAGTATCCGAAACTCATGGTGAAGCATCTGCGCGAGATGACCGGCCTGAATCTGACCGAAGGCGATCGCATCGCATTGATGCAGAGCATGGGAGATGTCGCAGGCTTCAGCGCACAGCTCCGCACTCTCGCGCTCGACCTGAGCAAGATCTCCAGCGACCTGCGCCTGATGGCAAGCGGCCCGCGGACAGGGTTCGACGAAATCAGGCTTCCTGCAGTTCAGCCCGGCTCTTCGATCATGCCAGGAAAAATCAATCCGTCGATTCCGGAGATGGTGAATCAGGTCTGCTTTCAGGTCGTCGGAAATGACGCATGCGTGTCGGCCAGCGCGGAACACGGTCAGCTCGAACTCAATGTCATGATGCCTGTGATCGCATACAATGTCTTGCATTCAATGATGATTCTCACCAACACGGCCAACACATTTACTGATCGCTGCGTCGTGGGAATCGAGGCGAACGAAGAGATGTGCCGGTACTGGCTGGAGCGCTCGGCCGCCCTCGCAACGGCTCTCGCTCCCCAGATCGGCTACGCGCGTGCTGCCGAAATCAGCAAGCAGTCGGTGAAGGAGAACGTTCTCATTCGCGATCTGGTGAAGCGTGAGAAGGTCCTTCCGGACGCCGAGATCGACGAAGTGCTGGATATGCGCAAGATGACTGAAATCGGCGTTCCCGGCGGTGCTCACGGCGGCGTTTCGGCCGGCTGAGTCCATGAGAGTCTTGTTTGGGTGTGAGCCGCGCCGTATCGTGCATACATGAGAATTACGACGTGGGCAGAGTACGGCGTGATTTGCGCGCTGCATCTCGCGAAGCGGGCAGAGAAGGGGCCGGTTACGGGCCGTGACATTGCCGCGGTCGAAAAGCTGCCCGCCGACTATGTCGAGCAGATCCTGCTGAGGCTGCGACGCGCTGACGTCATCAAGAGCACGCGCGGGGCTCGAGGCGGCTACATGCTGTCGCGTGCGCCGGAAAATATTACGATTCGCGATGTAATTCACGCTTCCGAACTGGAAACGTTCGATCTCCACTGCGTGAGTCATCCGGTAGAAGAAGACCGGTGTTCATCCGCTCACAACTGCAGCATTCGTCCCGTCTGGGTGATGTTGCAGCGGAAGATCGATGACGTGCTGGAGGGTGTAAAACTCTCCGACCTGATGCACGACGAAGCGGTCGTGCGGGAACGTGTTGGACTCCCCATTCTGGAAGCAGTCTAGAACCTCCAAGGTCAACTGCATGGTGCGGCCGAAGGCTGCACCATGAACACAAAAAAAGGCATGGACCCCCGAGGGATCCATGCCTTCAGTGCCGAAGGGGGGACTCGAACCCCCACGAGCTTGCGCCCACTGGCTCCTGAAGCCAGCGCGTCTACCAGTTCCACCACTTCGGCGAACCCTAAAATTAATTGAACCCGACTTGAAAGAGCAGTCGCTGGTTTCCAAAAGGTTTTAGATGGCGTACAAATCGCCTAACTTGCCATCATGCCCGACAGACGACCCCCGAAAACCGAGGAAAAGGAAGACCGCCGTGAGTCGATAGCCAAAAATCGTCGCGCGAGGTTCGACTACGCCATCCTCGACACGTGGGAAGCCGGAATCGTTCTCACGGGCAGCGAAGTGAAGTCGCTACGGGACGGAAAGGCGAACATCACTGACGCATATGCGATCCTCAAGGACGGAGAGGTGTATTTACTCAATCTCCATGTTTCGCCATACGAGAAAGCCAGCTTCTTCAATCACGAACCGACCCGGACGCGAAAGCTGCTGCTCCACAAAAAGGAAATCAAAAAGATGATTGGATCCGTAGAACGTCAGGGGCTCACCCTGATTCCGCTGGAGCTTTACTTCAAGAATGGCCGCGCGAAGGTTGCGATAGCCCTCGGCAAGGGTAAGCAGATGCACGACAAGCGGCAGGATCTCAAGCGCAAGGACGATGAGAGGGACATGCAGAGGGCGGTAAGAAAAAGATGATCGGCTCCATCGCGTTGCTGCTGCAGCTTTCGGCGGCAATGCCGGCTGCGCCTGTGCCGAATTCATTCGTGGTCAAGCGCGGCGCCATAAGTGTCACCGTACCTGTGCTGGCGACGCCCAGGGGTGGCGCAGTCAGAGCGGATTTGCTCGCGAAAGCGCTCGGAGGAACTGCGTCGGTTCTTCCAAATGGACGCGTGACATTCTCCGCCGGCGGAAGAAAACTCGAGCTCTCCGAAGGGTTTTATTTTCTTCGTTCCGACACAACTCTCGTCCCAATCTCATATCCGCCATTTCGCCGCGACGGGCAGTTCTACCTCCCGCTGCAGGTAGCGACTGACATCATCCCTCGTGTTGCTACCGGTTTGATGTATGACGAACAGTACGCCGAGCTGCGGGCATTCAATACAGTCGCTCGCACGGGCACACCTGATATCATAGACACACCGTGGAACGCCTCAGCGAATTCCACTGCGAGTTCGGCACCGGGTGTAGGTCCCGTGCGAAGATCGTCGGGTGCTCAGCGGCGACTGGTCGTCGTGGATGCCGGGCATGGTGGTGTGGACGGTGGAATGTCGGGCCCAATCGGAGGCGGTACGCCGATTCGTGAAAAGTACATCACGCTCGCCGTCGCCAGGCTCGTTGCGCAGGAGCTGCGTGACGCCGGCGTGGATATTCTGATGACACGCACCGCCGACACACTCATCGCACTGTCTGACCGGGGACGAATTGCCAATCGCGCGAAGGGCGACCTGTTCGTTTCGATTCACGTAAACGCAACAGGATCACGCGCGAGCTGGGCGGCGAAAGAGCGCGGATTCGAAACGTATTTCCTCGCGGAAGCGAAGACTGAAGAAGCGGGTCGTGTGGAGCGGATGGAAAACGAAGCGGTAAAGTTTGAGACTGGAGCCAACGCGCCCAAAGGCGATGCACTGAGCTTCATCATTAATGACATGGCGCAGAACGAGCACCTTCGTGAGTCGAACGATCTCGCAGAGACTATTCAGCAGGGGCTCAAGACGATCCACCCCGGGCCGAGCAGAGGAGTACAGCAGGCAAACTTTGCCGTGCTTCGCGGGTCGTACATGCCGGCCGTTCTTGTCGAGATTGGTTTCGGAACGAATCCGGCGGAGGCTGCGTGGATGAGTGACTCCGACACGCAGCGGACTATCGCGCGTACGATTGCGCAGAGTGTGCTCCAGTATCTAGAGCACTATGAGTCGCGAATCGGGGGCCAGTAAAGGACAACTTACAGCTACGGGCTACAAGCAGAAGCTTCGAGGTGCGAGCCCGCTTGTAGCCTGAAGCTTTAGCTTGTCGCCAGTAGCTGTATGTTGTAGTTCGCAATTTTGTCTTTCCCGTCTGCCCACCATCTCCCATATTGCTCCCCTCGATTAACCGATTCCGGAGAGCGGTTGGACTATCTGGGGCAGCTGCAGACATCACTCGCTGATCGTTACGACATCGAGCGTGAGATTGGGGCCG
>JANLYJ010000042.1:0-8405 GCA_031365555.1 Gemmatimonadaceae bacterium
AGTCGGCGGCGGTCGCGGCGGAAGGGCAACCCCGGAAGAACTCCGGGACCGGATGGCGCGTGCAGTACCCAACACCTTCGCATTGATTCTCGAGAGGGAGGATTCACTGCCAGCAACTGACTCGACCAAGCTGAATCTTACGGCGGAGCAGCGGGCCGTGCTGACGGTCAAGCGGGACTCATTGCAGACCAAAGCAGACTCGCTGGTTGACGCACTCGCGAAGATGCTCAGTGACACGCGTAACAATGATCCGCTTACGATGATGACACAGCTTCGTCCTAAGATCGAGCAGGGTCGAACACTGGCCCGCGAAGCAGTCAAACAGGCGCAGGCGATTCTTACTCCTCAGCAATGGGCAAGAATTCCGGCGTCGATCAAGACCCCCTTTCAGCAAAGAGATGGCGAAGGTGGTCGTGGATTCCCCGATCGCGAGTAGATTCCCAATATGTTCGGATGCCTTCGTAAACTCGGATGCCTTGTAATACTTCTCGCCATTGGCGCGGGTGCGTACATGTACAAGAATGGCTGGCGCCCGCTCGGCACTGACGCTGAGCCAAAGCCGACCGTTGTAATACGTCCCCTGTGGGAGCCGATCACTGCGCTTAACGCCGAGCGCGGGAAGCGCCAGGTCGAGTCTCTGCGGGATTCGCGTGGGCCTGTCTTCGCCAACATGACTGGCGCCGAGGCCGCCTCGTACATTTTTCTGTCCGCTGCCCGTCAGCTTCCCAAGGGCGCCGAGCACGCGACAGCGTCTGTACAGAACAACGAGCTTGTTGTGCGGGCAGAAGTTCCTCTCGCAGAATTCGGGGCGAAGAAAATTCTGGGTCCGCTCGCAGGAATTCTTGGTGACAAGGACACGCTGCTGCTGGGCGGACACATCAATGTCGTACAGCCGGGGCTGGGTGAATTTGTCGTAACGCGGCTCAAGGTTGGAAAGCTCACAGTTCCGTCGCCTTTGATTCCGCGCCTGCTGAGCGAAATCCGAAAGGGAGAGAGGCCGGTCGGCGTGTCGCCAAACGCCCTGCCGATGCCGGTGCCTGAATTCATTTCGGATGTTCGGATCGCGAACGGCAAAGTCACTGTGTACAAGAACTCGCCGTGAGCCGACGAATTCTTGTAATCGACGACGAGCAGGGAATCAGGGGCGCACTCGGTCAGCTTCTCGAGTATGAAGGCTACGAAGTTCGGACGGCTCCCAATGCGGGCGATGGCATTGTGGAGTACCAGAAATTCAGGCCGCATCTCACGTTCATGGACGTGAAAATGGCCGGTATGGACGGACTGGAGGCGCTAAAGCGCCTTCGTGAAATCGATCCTGCTGCGACTGTCGTAATGATCAGTGGACACGCGACGCTGCGTACGGCGGTGGAAGCCACGCAGCTTGGCGCGTACGACGTGCTGGAAAAGCCACTCGACACCGACCGGATTCTGGTGATGCTGCGCAATGCGTTGTCGCATCTCGATGTTATCGAGGAGAACCAGCGGCTTCGCGAGACGGTGGACGCGCCCTATGAGATTGTTGGGAAGTCGTCCGCGATTCGCAGTCTCGTCGAGAAAATTGACAAGATCGCTGCGACGCCTGCCCGGGTTCTCATTACCGGCGAGAACGGGACCGGTAAGGAGCTCGTCGCCCGTGCACTGCACAGAGGATCACCGCGCGCGAAAAATCCATTCGTGGAGGTGAACTGCGCGGCCATTCCGGGTGAGCTGATCGAAAGTGAGCTCTTCGGCCACATGAAGGGATCGTTTACAGGGGCAATATCAGATCGTGCCGGCAAGTTCGAGCAGGCGCACAAGGGAACACTCTTCCTGGACGAAATAGGTGACATGAGTCTGGCCGCGCAGGCGAAAGTATTGCGTGTGCTTCAGGACAACGTGGTATCGCGCATCGGCGGATCGAAAACAATATCGGTGGATGTCCGCGTCATTGCGGCGACCAACAAGAACGTGGAAGCCGAGATCAGTGCAGGCAGATTCCGTGAAGATCTCTACTATCGCCTGAACGTCGTGCCGGTTCACGTCGCGCCTCTGCGCGAGCGTCGCGAGGATATTCCGCTGCTCGTTCAGTATTTCGTGTCGACGCTTTCGGCCCGTGAGGGAATCCCGCCGCGGACAGTGAGCGAGGACGCGTTCCAGAAACTTTCCGAATATGAATGGCCCGGCAATGTGCGCGAGCTGCGCAACACGATCGAGCGTCTTCTGATCCTCGCGAGCGGCAAGGAAATCGGCGCGCGGGATGTTGAGCGACTCGCTGGTGCTCGCGCTCCGGAAGACACGAGCATGGGCAATCTCAATCAGTCCAAGACCTTTGAGGAGTTCAAGGACGCCGCCGAGCGGGCGTATTTGCTCGGCAAGCTGCGCGAGTTCGACTGGAACGTTTCGGAGACTGCGCGGGCGATCGAGATGCCGCGGTCGAATCTCTACAAGAAGATCGAGAAATACGGGCTGAATAGAGAGGGGTAGGGGTCTGTCGGACTGCAACTTACAGCGACTAGCGACGAGCAGCAGCTTCTAGCTGCGAGTCGCTAAACTCGTGGCTTGTAGCTCAAGCTCGTACCTAATAGCTGTAAGTTGTCGTTAACTTTCTGAAATGAAGATCTTCAAAAATTTTATTAACGGAGCCTGGGTCCCGCCCGACTCCGGCGAGTATTTCGAGAACCGGAATCCTGCAGACCGCCGAGACCTGATCGGCAAATTCCCGCTTTCCGGCGCTTCTGATGTGAACCGCGCGGTTGAGAGCGCAAAACGCGGCTTTGAGATCTGGCGCCGCACACCGGCCCCTGAACGCGGCAACATCATGCGAGTTGCCGGCGACATGCTAACCGCGCGGAAGGAAGAAATCGCGGACGCGATGACTCGCGAAATGGGCAAACCTCTCGCGGAAACTCGCGGCGATGTTCAGGAAGCCATCGATACTGCGTATTACGCGGGATCAGAAGGACGCAGGATGTTCGGCCACACGGTGCCAAGTGAGCTGCGCGCCAAATGGGCGATGAGCTATCGAAGACCGATTGGCGTAGCCGGCATCATCACGCCCTTCAACTTTCCGCTGGCTATCCCAAGCTGGAAAATGTTTCCCGCTCTTGTGTGCGGAAACTCGTGCGTGTTCAAGCCAGCTGAGGATGTTCCAAACACTGGAACGCTGTTTGTCGAAATTCTTCTCGAAGCGGGTATTCCACCGGAAGTTCTACAGCTCGTGCATGGAACGGGTGAGGCTGTCGGCGCTGCGATTGTCGAGCACAAGGATATTCCGCTGGTCTCATTTACAGGTTCTACCGAGACTGGGTCGTTCATCGGCGCTACTTGCGGCCGCATGCACAAGCGTCTCTCCCTTGAAATGGGTGGAAAGAATGCGCAGATCGTTCTCGATGACGCGGACCTCGACCTCGCACTCGAAGGCGCGCTCTGGGGTGCATTCGGAACGACTGGTCAGCGCTGCACTGCAACAAGCCGTCTTGTTCTGCAGTCCGGAATCCACGACAAGTTTCTTGGCATGCTGCTGGACAGAACGCGCGCATTGAAACTTGGCGATGGCAGAAAAAAGGGAACGGATGTCGGACCGCTCATTCATGAGTCGTCGCGCCAGAAAGTTGCGCGGTACGTAGACATCGGGCTTGAGCAGGGCGCCGACCTTCTATGTGGCGGAAAGGCCGCAGACTCAGGCGACCTGGGCCATGGCAACTTCTTCGAGCCGACCATTTTCTCACGGGTGGAGCAGGGAACCCGTCTCGAGCAGGAAGAAATTTTCGGCCCCGTCCTTTCAGTGGTGCGTGTCAAAACGGTTGACGAGGCTTTCGCTGTGAACAACGGCGTACGCTACGGTCTCTCGTCCTCGGTGTATACCCGCGACGTGAATGTTGCATTCCGCGCGCTCAACGAGCTCGACAACGGAATCACCTACATCAACGCACCAACCATTGGTGCTGAGGCACACCTCCCATTTGGCGGTGTAAAACAAACCGGCAACGGACACCGTGAAGGTGGCTGGGAAGTGTACGAATTCTTCTCCGAGACAAAGGTTGGTTACGTGGATTTCTCAGGGACGCTGCAGCGCGCACAGATCGACAACTATCTCGGTACGCCGAGCTGATCTGACGTGGAGACACCAACGGGAGGGATGCCAGTCGTGACAGAGGCGCAGAGAGCCAACGCTCTTCAGCGCGCAAACCGCCGTCGCAGCTCGCGACTCTGGTTTCTCTGGGACTGGCTTCGTTCCGTTGCGGTGGCTGTTGTGCTCTTCGTACTTATCCGGTCATTTCTGGTCGAAGCATTCAAGATTCCGACTGGCAGCATGGAGGGGACGCTGCTGGTCGGTGACTTTCTTCTCGTAAACAAGCTCGTGTACGGCGCAGAGATTCCTCTTACGCGGCGCAAGCTTCCGGGCATCAGGCAGCCGCAGCGCGGCGACGTGATTGTCTTTCAGTGGCCTGTAGATCCCACAAAAAATTTCGTCAAGCGGGTCGTCGGATTGCCGGGCGACACCCTTGCCATGCGCAGTGGTCAGCTGATCCGAAACGGGGTTACGCTGCGCGAGAAATACGCACTGCACAATCTGATGGGCGAACAATCGTCAGAAGAAGATTTCACCTGGCAGCGCGGGTTCATACTGCGGGGACAGGGTTTCCATCCTTCCAGGGATAATTGGGGTCCGCTCGTAGTTCCTGGCCGGAATTACTTTGTATTGGGTGACAACCGGGACAATTCCCTGGACAGCCGGTATTGGGGATTTGTAGCGGACTCACTTGTGCGCGGTCAGCCTGTTGTGGTCTATTATAGTTACAATCCGGACAGCGCTGGACGGTTCGACTGGCTCACGCGCGTTCGATGGAAGCGGTTCGGGGAATTGATTCACTAGAAGGGAGCAGCTTAGCGCATGGCCGTATCGACTAACCGGAAGACGACGTCAGACGAAGGGTCGCTTGACCAGTATCTCCGGGACATAAGCGCATTCCCTCTTATCAATCGCGAGATGGAAGTTACGCTCGCGCAGAATATCAAAAAAGGTGACCAGGAAGCTCTCGATACTCTGGTCCGCTCGAATCTCCGCTTCGTTGTATCCGTCGCGAAGAAATATCAGAATCAGGGTGTCGCCCTCTCCGATCTGATCAACGAAGGCAATCTCGGCCTCATTCGGGCCGCGCATAAATTCGACGAAACCAAGGGGATCAAGTTCATCTCCTACGCCGTCTGGTGGATTCGTCAGTCGATTCTGCAGGCCCTCGCAGAGCAGTCACGAATCGTTCGCGTGCCGCTCAATCGTGCGGGAACGCTGCACCGCATAGGAAAGCGGGCGAGCCAACTGCTTCAGGAACTCGGCCGCCAGCCCACGCACAGCGAAATCGCGGAAGGGATGGACATCACCGAGGAAGAAGTCGCCAAGACGATGCTCATCTCCCACGTGCATCTGTCACTGGACGCCCCCCTCGGAACGTCGGAAGACAATCGCCTGCTCGACATCCTGCCGGATGAAAACAATCAGCAGCCTGACGAGATCACCTTCGAGAAGGCACTCTCCGAAGCCATCGAGGAATCACTCGCCGGTCTGAAGGAGCGCGAATCCAAGATTCTGCGCCTCTACTTTGGACTCGACGGTCAGGATCCGATGACGCTCGAGGATATCGGGACCCTGCTGGCGATTACACGCGAGCGTGTGAGGCAGATCAAGGAGAAGGCTCTGCTCAAGCTCCGTCACAATTCGCGTCGCCGCGCACTGGAGTCTTTCCTCGGATAACCGAGACGTAGCATCGGCCGAGTAGCAGCTCTCGGTCAGGGCACGACTCAGGAAGAATCTCACAGTGCAGCCGGTTTGGAACGGCGTTGCCGCAGAGACCTCAGAACAACATTCGTCCCTTCGCGCGGAAATTCGATGCTGATTTGTGATACCCATTCCGTATATGTGATTGATGGGCGAATGTTTTCTGCGTAAGGTCGGTCTTTTAATCAATTTCAACACGGTTCCGCTTCGTTCTGGAGTTAAGCGGTTTGTAAATAAACGATCTGATATGTCGTTCTGAGGTCCCTGCGGCAGCGCAGTTGGTTTCCCAACCCGAAAGAACGGTTAAATTCCAGACATGGCACAGCAAGCATCTTTTGACGTCACCACCGGCGTCGACCTTCAGGAAGTAGACAACGCCGTCAATCAGGCGCAAAAGGAAATAGCGCAGCGGTACGATTTCAAAGGGTCGCCCGCGGCGATCGAATTTCAGCGCGCTGAGGGCAAGCTCGTCCTAACCGCCGAGAACGATTTCAAGATGCAGGCTCTCTACGATGTGCTGCATGGGAAGCTTGTTAAACGGCAGGTATCGGTGAAGAATCTGGACATTGGCGACATCACCCCGGCAGGCGGTGACACAGTACGCCGCGAGGTGGGCCTCAAGATGGCCCTCGATGGCGAGACGGCGAAGAAAATCTCGGCCGCCATCAAGGAAGCCAAACTCAAGAAAGTTCAGGCCGCAATTCAGGGCGATCAGGTCCGCGTGTCTTCGCCGTCGAAAGACGACCTGCAGGAAGCGATGGCACTTCTCCGATCAAAAGACTTTGGCGTAGAGCTCAAGTTCGGCAACTACCGCTAAATGAAGGTTGGATTTATCACGCTTGGTTGTGACAAGAATACGGTAGACTCGGAGCGTTACCTGGCACGGTTGGCCGGGTATGGCGCGGAGCTCACTCACGATCTGCACGAAGCCGAGCTGATTCTCGTCAACACATGCGGTTTCATCGACGCTGCGAAAAAGGAAAGCATCGACGCAATCGTCGAAGCGGGCAACATGAAGCGCGAAGGAAACTGTCAGGCGGTTGTCGCGCTTGGCTGCATGGTTGAGCGACACAAGAACGAGCTGCAGGATGCACTTCCGGAGGTCGATCTTTTTCTTGGAGCCTCGGAAGGGGATCGCCTGGTGCCGGAGCTTGAAGCGCGCGGTCTGCTTGGCGCTGAAGATCTGGCGAATCATCCCGGAGTCCGAGTGTACGCAGGCGAGCTGCGACACGTTCGGTATCTCAAGATCAGCGAAGGCTGCGACCACGGCTGCGCATTTTGCGCGATTCCGCTGATGCGTGGTAAGCACCGCTCCTTCGGACTCGACGAAGTCATTCGCGAAGCCCAGCTGCTCGAGCTGGATGGGGCAAAGGAGCTGAATCTCGTCGCGCAGGATCTGGCCCACTATGGCCGCGACATTCGGAACGGCTTTGGTCTGCCTGAGCTTCTCGAATCGCTCGTTGAGGAAACGGGAGTTCCCTGGATTCGCATGCTCTATCTGTACTCGGCCGGAATTACGCCAAGACTGATCGAAGTCATTTCGAAGGAGCCACGTATTCTGCGGTATCTCGACATGCCGATGCAGCACGCGTCTGATTCAGTGCTCGCCCGCATGCGGCGGCCGGAGCGGAAAAAAACAATTCGGGATCGCGTGGTGAGTTTGCGTGATGCCGTGCCGGATCTCGCGATCAGGACAACCTGCATCGTGGGTTTCCCGGGCGAAACGGAAGACGATTTTTCGCAGCTCCTTGAATTTCTTGAAGAGATCCGCTTCGATCGCGTTGGTGCATTTACTTACTCGCCGCAGGAAGGGACGCGTGCGGCGTTGCTCGACGATGATGTTCCTGAAGCGATCAAGCGCGAACGGTTGGAGCGCCTCACTGAGCTCCAGCGCGCAATCACGGCTGATCGGTACGAGCAGCGTGTCGGAACACGCACGGTTGCGATTGTTGACCGTCAGACGTCTGATGGTTCACAGGCCCGTCTGCCCTGGCAGGCTGACGACATCGACGGTACCACGCAGCTCAGTGAAAGACTGGAGCCTGGCACATTCGTAGATGTTACTGTCTCTGGCGTGGTTGAAGACTATGATTTTTCGGCTTCCCTGATTGGCGCGCGTCCCGCTGTTCCGTACACAGGTCCGGAGCGCCGAACACGGTCGAGATCGCTGCCGCTTGCGGGTATAGGGAGTTACGGAAGGTAGTTCTGGCGTCCTAATTGCCCGAAGACGTGGCAGACAAATTTTCGGAGAAAGGATGAAGAAAGCTGTTCTTCTGCTCGCAGGTGTGGCCGCAATAGCATGCGCGTCCGTTGCCCCCAGCGCCGAGGGCGCAGATCCGGTATTTGTCAGAGATGACCCGGCCGTTCGAGTCGCACTGGGCACATCCAGAATGCCAATAGCGCTTACCGGCAGCGGCGATTGGCGGATATACAATCGCACCAGCGACAGCTTTCTAACTACTGGGAAGTCTGGTGAGACCGTAAACATCGAGCTCTCGTCAAATCAGCTGCGTACCACGCGGGTGAATGGCAAAGGGTCTGCTCGCCTCGCTGGACCTATCCTGGTACGCTCGCTCTCACCACAGGGCACGCTGACTTTCAACAAGAAACGCTATCGCGGTGAACTTTGGGTTAGCGTCACCGACACCGG
>JANLYJ010000479.1:0-7307 GCA_031365555.1 Gemmatimonadaceae bacterium
CAGGAACGGTTGTGCCCGGAGAATGCGCTCCGATTCGGTGCGCCTCAGTTCGGTACACTTGCCTCCTACATTGAGCGCGAGGTACCGGCGGATAATTGCGGGATTGGTGGTCGAATGCAGCTTTCTCGCAGTGATAATGGCTTTGCGGAAAAGCGCCGGGCCACTTAGCTCGAAGGAAGGATTGGATTGTACTTCGATCGCGTTGACGGTTTCGCCGCTGCAGCGAATCGCGCCCGCGAGCGTCACATCCGCAGTGTCTGCCGCCTGGGCAAACAACACTCGCGGCAGTGAGACGCTAAATTGCAGGCAGATGCATCCAGCCAACCCTCGAAGCCTTCGTGTCATCTAACTCCAGAATAAAAAACGGCGCGCCTGATTCACGATCCGTCCGGTTCGTTGCAGTCACCACCAGCATCCGCCGGGAGGATGACACAAATCGCGTGGGCCTGTCCACTTCATATCTGCAGGCCCTCGAAAATGCAGGGCTCATACCACTCTTGTTACCGCCAGTCTACGACGCTTCTACTGCCCGCGCGACCCTCGAACGGATGGACGGCCTGCTTCTCACGGGTGGGGGTGACGTAGATCCGGCATTCTACGGTGATAGCGAACGGCATGAAGTGCGAGGATTGAGCCGCGCCCGCGATGAGTCCGAAATGGCGCTGATTCTGGCAGCTAAAGCGATGCGCATGCCTACGCTCGCCATTTGCCGCGGCATTCAGATCGTTAACGTCGCACTGGGTGGAACGCTGGTCCAGGACCTACGATCCGACTGGCCCGGGGCTCTGTCGCACGACGGCGATGCCCGAAAAAATCGCAGCCATCCCGTGCAGCTGGAGCCAGACTCGAACGTCGCATCCGCCCTGCGAACCACCGGACTGGATGTGAATTCCCTGCATCACCAGGCAATCGACAAGCTCGGCGACGGATTGAGAATCACTGGACGAGCTCCCGATGGAGTCGTCGAAGCCGCCGAAAGTACCGACCCTGACTGGTGGGCACTTTGTGTTCAGTGGCATCCCGAAGATCTGGTGGACGACGCACAATCACCGGATCGTGGAATCTTTGCCGCCCTCGCGGATCGCATCAACAAATAGGCGGATGCAACAGGAGTCCGATCGCCCACTGAAAGTTGTTCACATCGACTCGGGGAAGAGCTGGCGCGGTGGACAGAGGCAGGTGTATCTGCTCGCAAAGGGCCTGCGCGATCGTGGACACGAACCACTTGTCATCGCTCCACCAGCATCGCCACTTCTGGAAAAAGCGCGCACGGCCGGACTCGCTGCAACTGCTGTTTCTACCCGGTCCGAGTGGGATGTCCTGGCCGCAAAACAAATTCGCAGCCGGCTTCGCGCATGGCGGCCGGACATCGTTCATGCTCACGACGCCCGGTCTCATACGATCGCCATGCTCGCTCTCGGCACCAACAGCCGGACCCCGCTCCTCGTCACGCGCCGCGTCGCCTTCGCACCGCGGCTGGCTCGCGTCAAATATGGGCGCCGTGTCACAAGGTTCATTGCCATCTCACACGCAGTCAAGAAGGCGCTCACCCTCGCTGGAATCGCCCCCGACAAAATCGATGTAGTGTACTCGGGAGTTACCGAACCGAGAATCGCCGAGCGACGCGACTGGAAGCAAGAGCTCGGTTGGGGTTCTGACACGCTCGTGTGCGGAATAGTCGGAGCAATGACGGGCGAGAAAGGGATCGAGCTGCTGCAGGGGATCATTTCGCGACTTCCTTCCGCGGTAGTAAAAAAGTGCGGAATCGTTTTTCTCGGCGCGGAAGATTCCGGTCAGCTGAATGCGCCGGGAATGCAGGTCCACTGGGCAGGGTTCGTGGACGAGATTGCGGATGCTATGGCCGGACTCGACATGCTCTGGCATCCGGCAACCTCGGAGGGGCTCGGAACTTCGGTTCTCGATTCCCTGGCGCTCGGCGTTGTACCGGTTGCGTTTGCGACTGGTGGATTGTCTGAAACCATCGAGGATGGTGTCAGCGGCCTTCTGGTTCAGCCGGGAAATCTGGATGAATTCGCTGCGGGAATTGCCCGGTTGGCTACTGACGCACAGGCGCGCGAGCAAATGGGGGCCAATGGCCGCAAGCGGGCCCGGGCATTCAGTGACGTAAGCATGATCGAAAACAACATTGCGGTGTACTATAGAGTGCTTAAAGGTGGTATTCTGTAGGGGTGTTTTTAACTTTTGTACTTCCTTTGTAACGACGAGAGAACGTTTTGCTGTATATCTGCATCCCCACGTACAACGAGGCCCCGACTGTCGGGGTTCTGCTCTGGCGCATTCGCAAGGTGTTCCAGGGGTTTTCGCGCGAGTACGAAATTCTCGTCTACGACGATGCCAGCACCGATGGCACCTCCGACGCACTGCAGCCATACAGTGAAGTAATCCCGCTGACCGTGATTAAGGGGACCGAACGGAAAGGCTACGCGCATGCGATAAGTGCGCTCGCTCGCGAAGTTTCCCGGAAGACGAAATACGCACGCAGAGACGGGATGCTCATCATGCAGGCCGATTTCACCGATCAGCCCGAGCACATTCCCGAGCTGGTGAAACGGTTCGAGGGTGGAGTCGATATCGTCATCGCGCAGGGCGATGCGCAGCAGGCGCCTGTCGCTGTCCGGCGGATGTACTCGATTGCGTCGCGCGTTCTCAGGCTCTTTGTAAAAACGGGCGCCGTTACGGATCCGTTCCGCTCATACCGCCTCATTCGCATCAGTGTAATTCGCGAGCTGCTGAAATCCCTTGGGAACCAGCCATTGCTGACAACTGACGGTTGGGCCGCAGATGCGGAGCTGCTGCTTCGCGCCGCGAAGTTTGCCCGGAAGATCGACACTGTTTCACTCGCGAGCCGTTACGACCTGCGCACGAGAGAAACGCGTGTGCGCCCCTTCTCTGATGCCATGCGCGTCTTCCGTTTTGGACGCTCAGCGCGTGCTGCAGGCCTTCAGATGGAGACTGGAGCGTGATCAGCCTGAAAGCTGCAGCAACGGGTCTCGTCATGCTGGGCGTGAGTCTTCAGACTGGCGACCACGCGGTGCAGGCTGGAAAAACCCTTGCACCTCCAGGTGTGGCCGCACCAGTCGTTGCTGCGCCGGTCCCATTCAGTGTTGGTGAACGATTCGACTATGAAGTTCGCTTCGGCCCGGTCAAGGTCGGCGACGGTCACATGGAAGTCACCGCTCGCGAAGTTATTCGCGGACGCGACACCTGGCACACCGCGTTCTGGGTTCATGGCGGAACCTTCTTCTACAAAGTGAACGACGTGCTCGAAAGCTGGATCGATGTGCAGACCTTCTCGTCGCTGCGCTTCATGCAGCAGCTCGAGGAAGGTTCACAGGATCGCGAGCGGCATTTCGAGATCTATCCGGATCGCGGCTATTTCGTCGAATCCAAGACTGTAGCGGGTAAGCTGAAAACGGGAAACCAGGAAAAGACAGTCGAGAATCCGCTCGATGACGGGAGCTTCCTCTTCTTCATCCGCACCATTCCATTGAAGGTCGGCGAGACCTATTCGTTCAATCGATATTTCCGTCCCGACAGAAACCCGGTCCGCGTGCGCGTCCTGCGAAAAGAGCGCATTACCGTTCCAGCCGGCACCTTCGAGGCGATCGTCCTGCAGCCTGTAATCAAGACAAAGGGAATTTTTTCCGAAGACGGCCGCGCAGAGATCTGGCTTTCCGACGACGAGCGACGCATCATGTTGCAGCTGAAGTCGAAGCTCTCTTTCGGTTCCCTCAATCTGTATCTCCGATCGTTCTACATTCCGCCCCAGACGACGAAGTAAAGTCAGCCTCTCAGAATCCCGGAGAGGCCGATCTTTCCCGCGTAAAAACTGTTCCGATCGGCCGCCGTCCCAACAAGGTGGCCGCTGAGGAATTCGCGGCTCCGCCAGGTGCCGAACGCACATTCGACGCGTTCATCCGCTCACTGCCCGACGTCCTGGTCGCCCGCGATTTTCGACTCGTCGTCAACGCGATCGTAACTGCGGCACGAGCAATAAAGGGGATTGTTGTAATGCTCGGCGGCCACATCGTGAAAACCGGAGTCGGCCCGCTGCTGGTGGATCTCATGAAGCGCGGTGTGATCACGCACCTGGCCATGAATGGATCCGCAGCGATCCATGATTACGAGATTGCCCGCTTCGGCGGGACTTCAGAAGATGTAGCACGCGGCCTGGCTGACGGAACTTTTGGCATGGCGGAAGAAACGGGACGCGGCATGAACAACGCTTTCATCCGTGGAATGAAGGAAGGCTGGGGGATGGGAGAATCAGTTGCGCGGGGAATGCGCGAAGAAGAGCTGGTTCACCCGGAGCTGTCGATTCTGCTCGCCGCACAGGATGCAGGAGTTTCCTGTTCCGTGCACGCCGCGCTCGGCGCCGAAATAATTCATCAGCATCCGGCTGCCAGTGGAGCAGCGATTGGAGACACGAGTCATCGCGATTTCCGAAAGCTTGCAGGCGCTCTCCCTACCCTGCATGACGGAGGTGTTGTCCTCAACCTCGGCAGCGCCGTGATCATGCCGGAAGTGTTTCTAAAAGCACTTACCATCGCGCGGAACCTTCACGCAGGAAAACCCGTCAACTTCACAACCTGCGACCTGGACATGCAGCGTCATTACAGGCCGCGCATGAACGTGGTACAAAGGCCAACGATGGCCGGTGGGACTGGCTACGAAATAACAGGGCACCACGAAATCATGGTGCCCTTACTGGTCTGGTCTGTTATCAGTGGATTGGAGCGCGATTCTGGAAAGTGAAGCTGGTTCTGAGTTCTGAGTTGTCGGTTTTGGGTTTCCAGTCTTGAAACCCAAAAACTCATAACCGATAACCCAAAACCCAAAACCAGCAGTATCTCCCAGTTAGTACGACTTAACCTTGGTCTCGTCCCACCGCTCTCTCAGCCGTCTTGCAGTTCCCGGACTCAAAATCCTGATCGCCACATACCCAATAAGCCCCACTACGGCGACCTTCAGCGCCAGCGCTCCGAGTACGAAGAGGAGCCCGATCGCAAAACCGAATATCTTGAATAAGACGCTGAGCGCGAAAAGTCCCAGCATCGCGGCAAGGCCGATAAAAAAGATTGTGCGCAGCATTTTGAGCTCCCTTACGAGTGTAGTCCTGATAGTAATAAATACGGATTTGGGTCGCGATGGTTTCAGCCGGTAAGTCAGCCGACGTTGTAGTCGTTGGCGCAGGCCTTATCGGGCTTACTGCGGCGCGCGCACTTGCAGCCGAGGGGCTCCGCGTGAGCCTCGTCGGCGCACCCACCCGGGGCGAAGCCTCGCCTGCATCTGCCGGAATGCTCGCTCCCTCGGTCGAGCGATCGTCGGGGCCAGCGCACGAATTCGCGATTGCCAGTCGCGACCGGTTTCCCGCATTTCTCGATGCACTTCGTGATGAAACCGGGCTTCGAGTTCCGCTCAACCGGCTGGGCATCCTCCAGGTCGCCCTATCCAGCGCCGGAGTAAAAGGATTGAAGAAATCGATCCTGCCGGGCGCGGAGTGGCTGAACGACGCTGATCTTCACAAGCTCGAGCCTGCCCTATCCCACGGATTGGGCGCGGTTTTCTCGCCAGACGATGGCTGTGTTGACAACCTGGCGCTCCTGGCGGCACTCCGCCGGTCAGTCGCCGAATCGAAAGTCACTGAGGTTTTGGAAAAGGTGGTTTCCATTCGTCCCTCCCTCTCGGGAGTGTCGCTGGTCACCGATGCGGGGAACACACATTCGGCAGACAAAGTTGTGATTGCTGCTGGAGCCTGGTGCTCGACGATCACAGGCGTCGCCTTTGCCCGGTACGTGAAACCTTTGAAAGGCCAGATGCTTTCATATGACCTGACTCCGATTCGGCACGTGATCTATGGGCCGCGCGGTTATCTCGTTCCCAGGGAAAGCGGACACACTCTCGCCGGAAGCACGATGGAAGATGTGGGCTTTGAGGTTGAGACATCGCCCGAAGGAATTGCCAAGGTGACCTCGGTGGCCGCAGAGATTTGCCCGATTCTTACCTCCCTGCCCGCGCGCGCATGGGCCGGACTCCGACCGGTTACGCCTGACCTGCTCCCGCTTCTCGGAACCGACCCTTCGGACCCGAGATTCGTGTATGCCTGCGGACATTCCCGGAATGGGGTGCTCCTTGCGCCACTGACTGGCGAAATAGTGGCCGATCTCGTTGCGGGGCGCAGAGTTGGCTTCAATTTGATGCAATTCCGCCCGGACCGGTTTCAGTATTAACTTTGGCTATGCAACAGAATGAAGTGCTGTACCAGATCATGGGTCGGCACCGTGCGGATCCTCTCCCCGAGCGCAAACCTTCCTGGTTGAAAGTGCGCGCACCCGGCGGAGCCAACTACGTGCGGCTAAAGCACTTGATGCGCGAGCTCAATCTTCACTCGGTATGTGAGGAAGCCCGCTGTCCAAACGTTGGAGAGTGCTGGGAACATGGGACGGCAACGTTCATGATTCTCGGCGACGTCTGCACGCGTAATTGTGCGTACTGCGCTGTTTCGCACGGACGTCCTCCGAAATACGACATCCAGGAACCGTCGCGCGTCGGCGAGGCCATCGCAACGATGAACCTGCGTCACGCTGTGATCACGTCAGTCGATCGTGACGACCTGCCTGATTTCGGCGCCTATATTTTCGCCGAAACGATCAGGGAGATCCACGCGCGAGTTCCTGACTGTTCGGTTGAAGTCCTTGTTCCTGATTTTCAGGGCAATCAGGACAGCATCAGAGCCGTCCTCGAAGCGCGGCCGGAGATCTACAATCACAACACCGAAACGGTCCCGCGGCTCTACAAGAAAGCGCGGCCCGGCGGCCGGTATCCGCGTGTGCTCGACATTTTCCGGTTCGTGAAGGAAACCGCCCCCGACATTCCGACCAAAACAGGAATCATTCTCGGCATGGGCGAGACCATTGAAGAAGTACAGGCAACAATGCGCGACCTGCGCAGTGTGGATGTTGACATCCTCACACTTGGCCAATATCTGCGTCCGTCGGACAAGCACATTCGACTGGACCGCTATTACACGCCGGAAGAATTCCGGCATCTGTACGAGGTAGGAATGGAAATGGGATTCCGGCACGTGGAATCCGGTCCACTTGTTCGCTCGAGCTACCACGCCTGGGAGCAGGTCCAGGCAGCTGGAGCCGCGCTGTGACTACAAAAGTGAAACCGGAACCAGAGCAGAAAAAATCTGCGAAGAAGCACAATAAGGCTGACATGCAGCTCCACAAGGAGCTGTTCCGCTCGATGATGATTCAGCGCCGCTTCGAGGAGAAGTGTGC
>JANLYJ010000089.1:0-4878 GCA_031365555.1 Gemmatimonadaceae bacterium
ACACGTCGGCGACCCCGGCCGCGAAAGCGTCTACGACGACCGAACCGCGTGCTGTGCCGCCTGTTGCTGCGGCGCCGGCCGCTCCTTTAGCCACACCGCCAGCCGATACCTCCCGCGTTCCTCTGATGCGTGGAAAAAATCGCTGGCTGCTGCCTGCGATTCTCGGTGTGCTGGTACTCGGCGGTCTTGCGTACTTCCTGCTCGGAAGATCGCCGGATTCGACGATGAGCAAAGGGGTCGACCTGATGAAGTCAGGGCGTCGCGAAGCGGCTCGCACCGAATTCGCTGCGGTCGCGCGGGACAATCCCAATCTGGCGTCCCCGCACATCTTTCTTGCCCGCTTGTCGCGTGAAGAGGGCGACCTGGGCACCGCACGCATGGAAGCAGAGAAGGCTGTAAGGCTTGATCCGGTAAATGCGGTCGCACTTAGAGAAATGGGTCTCGTGCTTTTCACGTCGAAGCAGTACGACCTTTCACGCAACTTTTTCATACGCGCCTTGAAAGCGAACCCGGATGACGCGCCTTCATCGGGATATCTTGGCTGCGCATTGATCAGGATGGGCCGATCGGCGGAGGGCAATAAATTCCTGAGTCGCGCGGGGAATGGAGTGTGGACCTCGTGCGCCCAGCTCCCAGCAGGTACCCAAACACCGACTCCGTGATCGAATTTCGTAACGTTACAAAGACCTACGACTCACTCCTCGGCCGCACGGTAAAAGCAGTCGAGGAGTTTTCGTTACAGGTAGCTGAAGGTGAGATTCTCGGGATAGCAGGACCAAATGGCGCGGGAAAGAGCACGCTGCTCTCCATGCTGCTTGGGTATTTCCCCCCAACGAGCGGAGAGATTCTCGTTGCGGGTGTATCACCGCGCAGGTTCGTGGAACGCAATGGCATTGGATATCTGTCGGAGCTGATTGCAATCCCGCCGAGGTGGAAGCTGGAGGTGGCGCTGGAACGGTACGCTGTTCTTGCCGATATCGAACCGAATCGGGTGACCAGTCGGGTGAATGAGGTTTGTGCGCAGCTTGGACTCGATGAGCATCGCGGCAAGAAGGTAAAGGCGCTGTCGAAGGGGACGCTGCAGCGACTGGGACTCGCGCAGGCTCTGTTGCGGGATGAGCGGTTAATGATCCTCGATGAACCGACCCACGGATTGGATCCCGTCTGGACGCAGAAGTTCCGTGACATTGTACAGGGACTGCGAAATCCTGCCCGCACAATTATCATCGCTTCCCACAATCTTGATGAGCTTCAGCGGATTGCCGACCGGGTTGCCATCATCGACCATGGAAAACTCCAGCGCCTTGTTGCGACAGGTTTTTCAGATGACGACAAGTCGGCGGGCAATTATCACATCGGTGTTGCAGGCGGCAGCGAGAAAGTGATGGCGATTGAGCCGCGGGCTGTTTTGGTAGGCTCGAACGAATTCAGCATCGGACCGGTGACCGTCGTCGAGCTCAACGCTGTGCTTGTACGGCTAATGGAGAGCGGAGTCATGCTCGCGAGTGTGGTTCCGTCCGAGTCAGTGCTCGAACGGCAGTTTCGTGAAGCAGTTGGTGATCAGCCGCCAGGAGAGCTGCGATGACGCGCGCAAATGTTTCGCGGTATGCCCGGTGGCAGCTGCAGGATTTTTTCATGGACCGCGGAATTGCGCTTGTCCTGATAGGCGTCCTGCTCGCTGCACCGGAAGTGATAATGATGCATAGGCTGACAGGCCCTTTTAACCGCGACGCGGGCGCCGTCCTTGTAAGGCTGGCTGCATCGACCGCGATTATTTTCGCGCTGATTGCGCTGAACGGACAGGTTTCGAATGACCGGACGCGGGGGTATTTCCGGTTTTTGTTTGCGAAGCCCGTTTCACCGGCCGTGTACTACGCACAGCAGTTTGCCGTCTGGTTTCTGGGACTGTTGGTGGTGGTGAGTCTTCTTGTCGGCGTATTCTCAGTTACTGCTGGTCCAGTATCACCCTGGCCGATCCTTTGGTACGTCTCGCTCGTATATCTCGGATTTGGAGGCGTTGCGTTTTTCATCTCCTCGGTCACACGGCGCGACTGGCTGGTACTAATAGCATTCTGGACACTCACGCAGATTCTCGTCTCACTGTACAAAGACCAGGATTCCTGGATCGAGAAAACATTTTTTGTCTTACCGCCTGTTGAGCACCTCGATAATGCGGGCAAGGCGCTGATGCGGCAGGGCATGGTCGGCGCAACTGACGTCGCCTGGATTCTTGGCTACAGCGCCATCTTCTTTGTACTGGGACTGTTTGTCCTGCATAGACGCCCATTTCATTCGTGAGCGAAAGAGAACACACTGATCCGTTCCCCGCTGACAAAGTTGTTCGGGTAGTTCTCAGTAACGGTCTTCGGGCCCTCCTTCTTCCCGATCACAGTGCCCCTGTTGCGGCCGTGGTCACTCGTGTAAACGCCGGCTATTTCGACGAGACCGATGATGTCGTTGGGATCGCGCACGTACTCGAGCACATGTTCTTCAAAGGGACGGAGCAGCGGGGCGTAGGCGATATCGCCAAGGAAACCAAGGCAAGTGGCGGCTACCTCAATGCGCACACGATCTACGACAACACCACTTACTACACGGTCCTTCCAGCGAATGGCCTTAAGTCCGGTTTGGAAATTCAGGCCGATGCCTACGCGAATTCCGTCATCGCCGCCGCCGAGCTCGCCAGTGAGCTCGAGGTAATTATTCAGGAAGCCAAACGGAAATCAGATAATCCATCCGCGGTGGCGACTGAAACAACCTATGAGCTGCTTCACGACAGACATCGCATAAGGAGATGGCGAATTGGGCGTGAGGCGGGGCTCCGGAAGCTTACGCGTCAGCAGCTCATGGCCTTCTACAGGAATTTCTACAGGCCGTCGAACACCATACTCGCAATCGCAGGAGACTTCGACGTAGCAGAGATTACCGGGGAGATAGAGCGGCTTTACGGAAAACTCGATGCTGGGATTCCCGACCGTAAACCCGGTGTGCAAGAGCGGAACGATCCGCCATTCAGGTACCGGGAGTTGTCAGGTGACATCGCGCAGAGTCAGGTCGTAATTGGCTGGCGAACTCCGGATGCGCACCATGAGGATACGCCTGCTCTCGATTTTGCGGCATCGCTGCTCGCATCCGGCCGCGCTTCGCGCTTGTACCGCGCAGTACGGGAGAGAAAGCTTGCATCTTCGATCTCTGCACACAACTACACACCAACAGAGGTTGGCGTCTTTACCGTTCATCTCGAAGGTGATGCTGAGACTTCGGTAGATGCAGCTCGCTCGACCTGGCAGGAAATCGCCCAACTGCGAAGCGCTTTGCCTGTAGCGCAGGAAATGGAGCGGGTGAAAAATGTTTTTGCGTCACGATGGATGCGGCGCCTCGAAACGATGGAAGGGAAGGCAAACCATCTGGCAGACTGGGAGGGTCTCGGCGACTGGCGGATGGGCAGGAAGTATTTTGACCGGTTTGTGCAAATGTCGGCGGAGGAGGTACGGCACTCCGTCGAGAAATACCTGAGTCCGGATAAGGCGTCGGTCCTCGTTTACAGACCAGAGTCGGCGGCGCCAGTTGCGGCTGATGCGAAAGCAATGCGGCAGCTGCTTGATTCAGGACAGTCCTCTCCGGTTGAAGCACCGCCCTCGGCGAACATTGCAGCGCCGACAGTTGATGCGAGCTTTCAACAGGATAGTGCCGAAGCCGGCGTTTTTGTGTTTCGCACCGCCAACGGAATCCCGCTTCTGGTGAAGCGGAGCCTGTCGCCAATTGTGCATATGGAGATGCAGGTCACCGGCGGATCCTCACGCGAAACGATGGACATCGCCGGGATCTCCAATCTCGCTGCCCGTACTACGGTTAAGGGAACCGCGAAATATTCCGCAGAGCAGATCGCGTCGCTTGCCGAGGAAATGGGCGGGTCAATTGGCGTATCTGCCGGCCGCGACAGTGTGAGCTGGACATTCTCAGTGCCTGCCAGGTTTTTCAGCGAGGCGTTTGCGCTGATGGCAGACGTGATTCTCAATCCCGCCATGGCAAGCAACTCATTCGAGACTGAGCGACACGCAGCACTTTCGAACATCGCGCTGATAAGGGACGACATGTATTCGTACCCGGTGCGACTCGCCACACTCTCTGCTTTTGCCGGGCATGCGTATGGGATCCCTGTCTCAGGAACCGAAGAAAGTGTAAAGTCTCTCTCTCTTGATTCGGTGCGCAGCTGGTACAAGGATCAGATGATGCGCGGCGAATGGACGATTGGAGTTGTTGGAGATGTCGATCCAAACGCTGCAGCAGGAGTTGTTGCCGGCGCATTGGGCAAGCTTAGGCAGGGGCCAGCGCTGACGGTTCCCCCCGTGCTGTGGCCGGCAGCAGCATCATCCGTCGTGGAGACGCGCGATAAGGCGCAGACTGCCATGGCGCTGGCATTCGAAGGAGCAGGTATCAATGATCCGGACCGGTATGTCGCGGCAATGATTGCAACAGTGGCGAGCGGACTGGGTGGGCGTTTCTTCGAGGAATTGCGTGACAGGCAGTCGCTTGCTTATACGGTCCACGCGTTCAATGCATCGCATCCCGCGGGTGGAATGTTCCTGTCTTATATCGCGACATCGCCGGAAAAGGAGATGGCCGCTCGAGATGGTCTGCTCGGTCAGTTCGAGGAGCTTACGCACTCACTCGTAAGTGATGACGAGCTGCAGCGTGCAAAGCGTTATGCGATAGGAACGCACGCAATCGCGCAGGAAAGCGGCGGGCACGTATTGAGCGAGATGATTTCAGCGTTCACATTCGGCAAGGGATTGAGCGAGCTGGACGAATACGAACAACGGATCAATGCAGTCACCGCCGAGGAGATGCGCAATTTTGCGAGGCGCAATTTCGTTC
>JANLYJ010000099.1:0-2360 GCA_031365555.1 Gemmatimonadaceae bacterium
CATTACAGCACTTCCTTACGTAGATTGAATCCTAAGTGATTTTGTCGGGATAGTCAAACCAGCACCCGACAGGGGCTAAGTTCTTGAATCAATTTGCGTTAGACAAACGCTGCGGATCGGGCTCTCGGAGTCCGCATACTATAGATACCAACCACGCCTCCCGATGACCCAGCATGGCTTCGAGGCAGTGGCTCGAATCGAGGATATCCACGAGCGAATCCCGCTGGGCGTTACCCGCGCCAACGGTGACCGCCTTTGCCTCATTCGGCGTGGAAACCTGATATCCGCCGTTCACGACATCTGCACCCATCAGGAATTCTCAATGTCTTCTGGCGACGTCCTGGGGGACGGAACCATCCAGTGCGCCTGGCATGGAGCGCGATTCGACTGCGCCACGGGCGAAGTGAAGCAGGTACCGGCGACCGAGCCTCTACCGGTTTATGAAGTCAAAGTAGAGGATGGGCGTCTTCTTGTAGGCAGCGTCCGGCCACGGCTGCGGAATGGGTTCGAACCATGTGTCGTTGAGGTAGCTCCATGAACGTCCGATCCGACTTTCCGATTTTCTCGACATATCCCGATCTCCACTACCTCGATTCTGCTGCGACGACCCAGAAGCCGCAGGCAGTTCTGGACGCTCTCGTCGAGTTTTATTCAACAGCGAACGCCAATCCCCACAGGGGTGCGTATGCTCTTTCGGTCCTCGCCACGGATGTGTATCACGCAGCACGGAATCGCATTGCACGGTTCCTCGGCGTAGCTGATCCTGCCTGCCTGATTTTCACCCGCGGGACCACGGAAGGATTGAATCTCGTTGCACAGACATGGGGACGGAAAAGCATCCAGGCAGGCGATGAAATTCTTGTCACCGCGCTCGAGCACCACGCGAACTTCGTCCCCTGGCAGCAGATAGCAATTGAGAAGGGCGCGAAGCTTCGCATTTGTGAGCTGAACAGGGACGCAACGGTGGACCTCGATTCTCTTGCGTCGCTCTTGAACGCGAAGACAAAGCTCGTCGCTTTTAACCACGTGTCCAATGCCATTGGTGCAATCAATGACGTAAGCGCTATCGCCGCCCTCGTCCGAGCCAGGTGCGATGCGGTACTTGTTTGCGATGGTGCCCAGAGCGCACCGCACATGCGCGTGAATTTCGACTCATTGGGCGTCGACTTCTACGCGTTCAGCGGCCACAAAATGTGTGGCCCGATGGGGATTGGGGGATTGCTCGGCAAACGTGCGCTTTTTGAGTCGATGCCACCATATCAGACTGGCGGCGACATGATCGAGTTCGTGCACGACGATCGAGCGACGTGGAATATCCTTCCGCACAAGTTCGAGGCAGGCACTCCGAATGCAGCGAACGCAGTCGGGCTCGCTGCAGCCGTTGACTATCTCGACGCAATCGGAATGGACAAGGTGCTGGAACACGAGCGCAAGACGACGCTCGACGCGCACGAGCGACTGTCCGCAATCGAAGGCGTGCACATTTATGGGCCGCCCCCCGCACAGCGCTCGGGAGTAGTCAGCTTCACGATCAAGGATGTGCACCCGCACGATCTTGCAACGGTGCTCGACAGCGACGGCGTTTGCATTCGCGCAGGACACCATTGTGCGCAGCCATTGATGCGCAGACTTGGAATCCCCGCAACAGCACGCGCTTCTTTCTACATCTACAACGATTCGAGAGATACCGACGCACTCATCGAAGGCGTTCACAAAGCCCGCGAGATTTTCGCAAATGTCAGTTTCTGATCCAAAGGCGGAGCTCTCCGCTCTCTACCAGGAGATGATCCTCGATCACTATCGCAAGCCGCGCAACAAAGGCACCATGGAGAACGCGGATCGCAGCGTTGCGATGCGCAATCCACTCTGTGGGGATGAGGTCGATCTTCAGGTCGCGTTTTCCAACGACCAGATTGCCGACCTGAAATTCACTGGTCGCGGATGCTCGATATCGCAGGCTTCCGCATCGATGATGACGCAGGTCCTTAAAGGGAAATCCAGGGAGGAAGCCGAGGCGCTTCGAAAGAAGTTCCGCGATATGGTCATGGGCGATCAGTCCCTCGCGGCCGACACTTCACTCGGCTCGCTCCGCTCACTAGTCGGTGTTTCGAAGTTTCCCGCGCGAGTCAGATGCGCCCTTCTTGCGTGGAACGCTCTTGAAGAAGCGATGGCCCTATCACCTTCCGGATCGGACGACGAGTAGTCCAGCATCGGGAACACGCGACTTCAGGTCTGCTACTCACTCGGGCTACGCGTGCCTCGACAAAGACTTATCCATGTAGTTGCAACAATGATCGCCCTGTTAGCGGCGGGCGATCTTCCTGCCCAGCGTCGTCAGGCGGATTCACTTCGCGCCGACC
>JANLYJ010000106.1:0-5689 GCA_031365555.1 Gemmatimonadaceae bacterium
CGTTCTGAGGACTCTGCGCCAACGCAGTTAAAAGCTGAACACCCGCGCTAAGGCGTAAGCCAGTAACTCAGCTTTACCAGCAGAATATTCTTCGCAGGCACTGAAAAGAGCCGGTCGAAATCGCGGTTTAGGGAAACACCATTGTCGAGCCGACCGTCGTCACGAGCCTGGGTCCACACCAGATAGAGCGTTGACCCGGGACGATACTCCCACCGCATCACCGCGTTCGAGCGCAGCTGCCGAACATTGAAGTTCGGACTGGGCATCGAGAAATCGACGACCCCATCCGGCTGCAAATCGATGGAGTAACGATTCGTAGACGGATTGAAGGAAATCCGGTTCGGCCCAAAGGTTGTGTAACGCGCATCGTAAGCGGATGCTCCCGGCGCTGTTACTTCCTTGATCGACCTGTAAGTGCCGCCGCTCACGAACGGCTGGGCATACAGATCGAATGCAAGCGTCGGAGACATTGCGAAGCTGGCGCGCGCAACGAATGCGCCGGTCGTCTGGTGTAAATCTCCCATGATGTAATGCGCATTGCCCGCCACTTTTTGCGTTCTGACGAATTGCGCCTGATTCCTGTTCCACGCAACTCGCGGCGCGAAAGAAAAGGTGGTCGCGCTCGAAGGACGAAGCGTGACCCGCGGCATCAGCGCGAAATAGTATCCCGCGCTCTCACGGAACCAGGTTCCATTATTAGTGATGTCGTAGCTGACTTTCTGCCTGGAATTAGTAGCCAGAGACAGCGACCAATCCGTATACATCGGCAGCTTAAGCCCCGGGCCGCCGCGCAGATCCCAGGGAGTAGTTACGGGCAGCCATGTCTGCAGGAATAGAGAACCGGTTGAAAGGTTCTTTCCGACGGCGACAACACTCGCGTCCAACGTGTTTCGCAACAGCTCGCCACCAAAGCTCCACCCTGGAATCCAGTTGGAGTCGAAAGTCCAGCTGCGCAAAGCACCACTGGGCCGGAAGTGTCGGTATCCAAAATTGGCGCGCGTATAAATCAGGTCGGCATACGACTGGAAACCGATGTCATTGACGTCGAATCCCGGCGACCGCACTCCAATACCCGCAGCCCACACTCTGCTTCCCGCTATCCGTCGCGTGGTGCTCTCGCCCGCCCATCCGTACATCGAGGTGGCTGTGCTGTCGAAATCGATGTGATATGCATCGGGACGCTGAAAG
Organism: Gemmatimonadaceae bacterium; assembly: GCA_031365555.1. GTDB lineage: Bacteria > Gemmatimonadota > Gemmatimonadetes > Gemmatimonadales > Gemmatimonadaceae > UBA4720. The sequence goes on from JANLYJ010000106.1 coordinate 1,189, forward strand.
CGATGCACTGAATTTCTTTTGACAGAATTGATGGCGTTGAAGTCACCGTTAATTGCAGACGCTACAAGCCATCCGGTGCTCTGGTACTGGTTGTTCCCGAACCGGTGAAACCAGTTGATGCCCGAGCTGAAAGCGTGGTCTCTCAGGAATTCGAGCCGTGCATCAGAAAGATTCCTGAGTGTGGATGTTCCAATGAACCCGACTCCACTTCTTCCGTTCCGGAAATCACGACTCAGACGCACCACCGAATAATTCGTCAGCGGTTCCACTGCCTGGCTCGTGATGGCACCACTTGCATCGGCTACATCCGCAGTCGCTTCCTCTGTAAGGGCGTGCAATACTCCGACGCCCCATCCACCAGCTGTCTTTCCGGACAGTTTCGCCGCCGCCAGTATGCGCGCGCTCGGCGGTGAATCAGCAAATCCTCCGGCGACTACCGAGGGTGCCGCCTGCGGCGCTCGGCCAATCCGCCGCGAGTAGAACACGAACCCTTCAGGAGCGAGCGCCCATCGGAAAATGTCAGACCCTTCGGTAAAGAAAGGGCGCTTCTCAGTGTAGAAAGTTTCGAAGGAACCAAGATTCACGACTGAGGGATCTGCTTCAACCTGACCGAAATCCGGATTGATCGTCGCGGTCAATGTGAGACTCGAGCTGATCCCGTACTTCAGGTCCGCACCCGCCGAAGCTCCAGTTGCGTTCCGGGAATAGAATGGATTTGCCGTGCTCCCAGGCTCGCGAGTGAGCTTTGCGAGAGTATATGGAAGCAGTTCGACTCGTCGCGGCGCTTCTACGACTCTGTCACCATGAAGCTCACCAAAGAGCGAGACTGACCGTCCCACGTTCGGCAGCACCGGAGCCCAGAATGAAATCTCACCCGACCGCCCGTGCTCGCGCACGAACTGTATACCCCAGACTAGAGAACCGGCATCTCGTGAACCATTGTACCGGAGCTGCGACAACGGAATCCGAAATTCGGCAGTCCATCCGAGCGAATCCAATCGCGTCTCCACTTCCCAGACAGCATCCCAGGTAAAATCCTCGCGTGTGTCGTCGGAGACCTGCACGTCCGCCTGGGTACCACGCGGTGTTACGAGAAATCCAAAGGCTGTGCGGCGGTCGCGATAACTGTCGAAATACACACCTGCGCGATCGGACGCAGAGCTCATGTCGTCGCGCCTCGTGAGGCGTGAAATAATTTTCGCCGGCTGATCATCGAACATTCTGAGTGCTACATAGACCGCATCATCGTCATACGCGACGCGGGCGATCGTGCGATATGAAGAAGCCCGGCCGGGATTCGGTTCGCGTTGAACGAAATCGGATGCGGGCTCGGTGTTCTTCCAGATAGCATCATCCAGATAGCCATCGATCCGTGGCGCGGGCCCAGAGAGGTGGATCGCATTGACAATCCTGGGGATTTCACTGCCTGGCACCTGCGCTTCGAGAGCGGATGGGACAAAACCCGCAGCAGTCAGAGCAAGCGACACGCGGCCGAGGAGACGCTTCATTTACATCCGATATTTGGGTGCCGACGGAAGGGGGGTCCGTAAGCAGTTCTGGATGCCCCAAAGTGGACGCAAACCTGACTATGGTCAAGCGTTTGCACAGGAAAGTCTTGTTTGCAAGCACGAAGCATTGTATCCTTCGTAAACAGATGGATCACTGCCCGTGGCGGTCACCCGCCAACGCAGGGATTCACCTTTCGTTTGGGGGACGACTTGCGAAAAAGTTATGCGGTTCGAGCGATCGTCCTTACCGGCCTTGTGGTTGCCGGCACCGTTTTTACTGCCCGGGAGACGCGCGGCCCCCAGATGCAGGTGGGTGAAGCCATTCCTGTGAACGGGGCATTGGTTGTAGCGACCAAGCCCAAAATTGCGGACATAGTCGAGATGATTCTCGCTGCTCCGGCCAGGCCTTTCGAACGAGGGCCATTCCGTTCGATTCGTGGCGGAGAGTCCGCATTCAGGGTCTCCCAGATCCTCCGGAACTACACTCGTGATCCAGTGAAGGCCGACCGGATCGCCTCAGCTATTGTCAGCGAGGGCACGAAGCACCGCATTTCACCTTCGCTTCTCGTCGGCGTTCTTTTGACGGAAAACCCCTGGCTCGATCCCCGGGCCAAAAGCAAGGTCGGGGCGCGCGGGCTGATGCAGGTCATGCCCTTTCACAGCGGCAAATGGGGGTGCGGCTCGGGTGACCTATTCAACATTGAATCGAATATCTGTCACGGTGTGCGCATCCTCGAGCAGAATCTCAAGGATGAGGGAAATCTCAATAGTGCACTGCTTGCCTATAACGGCTGCGTGAGGGGCCGAAACACCCCGAACTGCTTCACCTATTCGCGTCATGTTCTCAAATACGCAGATATGAGTGCCCGGGTGATAAATGGAACTACGGTTTCCGGATTTACGCAGGCCCCGCCGCACCCCAGCCCCATGCGGAAGAGCATCCAGCGCATTCGGGAGTGGAAGATCACCATCCCCTCTGAGCTTCTCGTAAACGACTAAGTTCGTTTCGGTGCTTGATATGCTGGTGATATAGCTCCAAAGTTGTCCGCGTGAAAACCTTTGCGCGCCTGTCCTTTCTGGGCATTTGGCTGGCTTCTGCGGCCTGCACCGAATCTTCCACGTTGAAGGGCAACGGGGGGCTGACCGGCGGGACCATCGTCGTAGCTACGACCGCCGAGCCCGATGCGATCTTCCCGCCCATAACCGCAACGCTTCAGGGCAGACAGGTAACTGAGCTGCTCTTCGACCCACTCGCACAGGTGGGAACGGCAATGAACTCGCTTGGCGACCAGGGATTCCAGCCGCGGCTTGCGCAGAGCTGGGCCTGGGCGAAGGACTCACTTTCCATCGCCTTCAGCCTGAACCCGAAAGCCAAGTGGCATGACGGGAAAGCGGTTCGTGCCAGCGATGTCGTGTTCAGCTTCAGGATTTATACAGACTCGATCATCGGATCGACTGTCGCTGCCCAGCTTGCGCAGATTGACTCGATTTCTGCCCGCGACTCAGTGACTGCGGTTGTCTGGTTCAAGCGGAAATATCCACGACAGTTTTTCGATGCTGCATCGCAAATGCTCATCCTTCCTGAGCACGTGTACAGTGCGCCACGCGATTCCGTCGTGCGAAAGGCAAGTGAGCGTGGCGCAGTCGGAAGCGGACGGTTTCGGCTTGGAAACTGGAAGCGATCCGAATCCATTACGCTGCTTGCCGATACAGCGAACTACCGCGGGCGCCCCGGAGTCGATCGCGTTCAGTTCGTAATCGCGCCGGAGTTTACGACAGCGCTTACGAAATTCCTGACTGGCGAAGCCGATGTGTTTGAGGCCCTGCGTCCGGAAAATCTGGCCGACCTGAAAAAGAATCCCGCGCTCAAGGCAGTGCGGCTGCCGGGCATGGCGTACGTCTTCATGCAGTTCAACCTGCGCAACCCGAAGCACCCGTCCCAAGGCCATGAGATTTTCGCGAACAAGGCTCTGAGAAAGGCGTTGTCGATGGCGGTCAATCGCGATGCGATGGTTCAGAATGTTTTCGATTCGCTGGCTACAGTTGCTGTAGGACCGACAGTGCGGAGTTATCCGACCACGCCCAAAACACTGCCGCGGATTGGGTTCGACAGTGTGAACTCCCGTCGCATGCTGGACTCGTTGGGATGGCGTGATACTAACGGGGATGGCATTCGCGAACGGAATGGTCGCGAGCTTTCGTTCTCGATGCTGGTGCCCAGTTCGAGCCGAAGCCGTGAGCGCATGGCCGTTCTGATTCAGGAGCAGCTCCGCCAGGTTGGAGTAAAAGCCACGATCGAGAGTCTGGACTTTCCGGCACTCATGCAACGTCAAGCTGATCGCGATTTCGACACGATGCTTTGGGCGTGGCAGCTTACGCCAAGCCCGTCAGGATTACGTCAGACATGGGCAGGCGCTTCAGCGCGAACTAAGTCGGGCTCGAATTTTGGCTCTTATGAAAACCCGGTGTTCGACGCACTTGTAGACAGTGCGCTCGCCGAGACGAACGCGGATCGCAGCAGACAACTTTTCGACCGGGCTTATCGCGTGATTATCGAAGATGCGCCGGCGATCTGGCTCTATGAGCCGGAAACTGTGCTTGGAGTTCAGGGTCGGATTCGGACCACGCCGATGCGACCGGATGCGTGGTGGCTAAGCATAGCTGACTGGACGATTCCTTCCGGCGAAAGAATTCCGCGGGACCTCGTTCCGGCCGGGAAGTAGTAACATTTGGGGGATAAACCCCGAAAGTGATATGAAATCGTCACTTCTGTGATATAAAACAGGCATTTCGTGAAGGCGGGAACCGGTACAAGTTCCACCCCAAGACCGGAAAACCACTTTTTGCGTAGGTGACAACAGTGCGTCATCAGCCTTTTATCGAATCTCTTGAACGTCTCGATCCCGACACAATTGAGTGGCGGTCGATATTCTCGGGACTGCTGGTGCTCCGTCTTGCCGATACGGTTCGCGAACAGGGACGTGCCCTGGTCG
>JANLYJ010000140.1:0-1780 GCA_031365555.1 Gemmatimonadaceae bacterium
ACCAATCCGTTGATGCGTCTGACGGATCTCACGGCGGTGTCCTCGATCGCGAAGAAGCACAACGCGCTGCTGATCGTAGACAACACATTTGCTACTCCAGTATTGCAGCAGCCGTTCAAGCATGGCGCCGACATCATCTACCACTCGACGACCAAATACCTGAACGGACACAGCGACATGATCGGCGGAATTGCCATCGTGAAGGATGACGGCCTCGCTGACAAGCTTCAGTTCATTCAGAACGCCGCTGGAGCTGTGCCCGGTCCCTTCGACTCCTGGCTCGCTCTCCGTGGAACGAAAACGCTGCATCTCCGAATGGAGCGTCACTGCCAGAATGGAGCGCGCGTTGCCAAATGGCTGGTCGAGAAAGTCGGCGCCGAGAATGTGATTTACCCTGGGCTGGAATCGCACCCGCAGCACGATCTCGCGAAAAAACAGATGAGCGGATTTGGCGGCATGATCTCGGTGGAAACGGGCAGCAAGGCCCGCGCGAATGAAATTCTCTCCAAGGCCCGCGTGTTTTCACTCGCAGAGTCACTGGGAGGCGTTGAGAGTCTCATCAGTCACCCTGCCTCTATGACTCACGCATCGGTTGAAATCGAGCGTCGGGCGCAGCTGGGAATCACCGAAGGACTCATTCGTCTTTCATGTGGCGTCGAAGACGTAGAGGATCTGCTTTCCGATCTGGAAACCGCTTTCGCATGAAAATTCTGGTCGTCGGTGGAGGAGGACGCGAGCATGCTCTCGTCTGGAAATTCCTCCAGGACGACCCGGCATGTGAGATTGTCGTAGCGCCCGGTAACGCGGGTATCGCGCAGATCGCGCGCTGCGTTCCAGTCACTGCAACGGATATCCCGGCACTGCTCGAGCTTGCCCGGGTCGAAGAAGTGGACTTCACCATGGTCGGCCCTGAAGCTCCGCTAGCAGGCGGTATCGTTGAAAAGTTTCGTGCAGCCGGGCTCGCGATCTTCGGACCTACCAGTCAGGCGGCGCGCATCGAAACATCCAAGCGATTCGCCAAAGAGCTCATGCTCGCCAACGGCATCCCGACTGCCGGCGCAACCTTCCACGATTCGCTCGACTCGGCGAAAGCTGCTGTGCACGCTGCAGGAACCCCAGTCGTCATCAAGGCATCCGGTCTAGCCGGTGGGAAAGGAGTAGTGGTAGCGCAAAGCACCGAGGAGGCAGAAAACGCCATCGAGTCGATGCTTGGCGAACGGGTATTCGATCAGGCCGGCAGTGAGATACTGATCGAAGAATTCATGGCAGGCGAAGAGCTTTCGATTTTCGTCATCACCGATGGCGAGAATTTCGTGATGCTTCCGCCGGCACAGGACCACAAGCGCCTGCTGGACAGCGATGGCGGTCCGAATACGGGCGGCATGGGCGCCTACTCTCCGGTGTCGCTGGCATCCGCCGGCACGCTCAAGACAATCGCTGACACTATCATCCGGCCCACACTCAAGGCGATGAAGTCAGCCGGCTCACCTTTCACCGGCCTCCTGTACGCCGGCATTATGCTCACGCCGTCCGGCCCGAAGGTAGTGGAATTCAATTGCCGTTTCGGAGATCCGGAAACCGAAGCCATCCTGCCGCGACTCCACTCACCTCTGCTTCCTTACGTCCAGGCGGTCGCGAACGGCGAAAGCCTTGAGGGATTTCACGAAGTCGAGTGCAAGCCTGGACACGCGGTGACCCTGGTTCTCGCGGCCAGCGGATATCCGGCGAAGCCACGACTTGGTGATGCTGTGCAATTCGTCGCAGCGCCTCCCGGGATGTA
>JANLYJ010000232.1:0-14287 GCA_031365555.1 Gemmatimonadaceae bacterium
CGATAATCGTCCACCAATTCACGATGCCGCGGTCCAGCAGGGTCGCGCTCAGTGCCAAAGCCATTCCAAGTGCCGCGGTCCTGTTGCCTGAGCGGGCCGTCGCGGGCGAGCTGAGTCGCTTGAGTCCAAAAATGAAAAGCAGTGCAGCCACTACATAGCTGGCCTGCATCGCAAAAAGACGAAGATCGCCGATCACGATTTCGTCTCCTCTTTCTTCTTCCTGAACATCTCGAGCATCCGGTCAGTCACTACGAATCCGCCGAACACGTTCGCGGCGCCAAGCGCTACCGCTATGAAGCCCAGTGTCGACAAGAAGACGCCGCTCACCGAACCAGCAATCAGAATGGCTCCGAGCATCACGATTCCGTGAATCGCGTTCGTGCCGGACATGAGAGGTGTGTGCAGCACTGACGGGACGCGTGATATGACTTCGTATCCTACGAACGTCGCGAGAATGAATATGAAAATTCCGAGTACTATGGTTTCGCTCATGCCTGGTTCTCCGCGGCAGACTGGGTCTGGACCTTGAGTCGCTCCCGAGTAGCCTCGTGCAGTACTTCGCCGGGTTTTGCGATGCATACGTCCTTCATGATCACATCAGCGAGATCAACTTTCGGCTCGCCTTCCGGTGCAAGATGCTGAAGAAATGCAGCAATGTTTCTCGAGTACATATCGCTTGAATGCTGTGGCATTTCTGAAGGAAGGTTCAAGGGCCCGGCAATCGTGACGTCATGTCTTACGACTGTCTTGCCCGGAACAGTTAGCTCGCAGTTGCCGCCATTCTCCGCGGCGATATCGACAATCACTGAGCCCCACTTCATTGCGAACACGGCTTCATCAGTGATCAGGCGTGGGGCAGGGCGTCCCGGCACCTGTGCTGTCGCAATGACCACGTCGGCATCCTTTAAGTGTTTTGCAATTATCGACTGTTCTCTGCTCAACAGATCCTCGCCGAGAGCTTTCGCGTAGCCGCCTGCGTCCTCGGCTTCATGCGATCCCAGATCCAGACTGACGAATTTCCCGCGAAGGCTTTCGACATGTTCTTTTGCGGCTGGCCGAGTGTCGAAGGCGTAAACCACCGCGCCGAGTCGTCTCGCAGTGGCAATTGCCTGCAGCCCGGCCACACCTGCACCGATAACGAACACAGTTGCGGGACGGATAGTGCCGGCAGCCGTCATCAGAAGCGGAAAGAACCTCGGGAGGGAACTGGCTGCAAGCATCACGGCTTTGTATCCAGCGACTGTTGCCTGCGAGGAGTTCACATCCATGGCTTGCGCCCGAGTGATGCGCGGCATGAGGTCCATGCTATGTGCGTAAACGCCGCGAGCCGCATACATCCCAACCGTTTCAGGATCACTCGCCGGCCGCAGCACTCCAACGACATGGCAGCCCGGCGGAAGCAGGTCCATCTCGTGCGTTCCGTTTTCAAGGCGAACCGGGCGCTGAACTTTCACTACACACTGTGTATCCTGCAGTGCCGCAGTCACGTCGGCGGCGATCGTCGCACCTGCCGTACGATACGCATCGTCCGAATAGCCCGCGCTCTCACCAGCGTGGGTTTCCACAGTGATGGTGTGCGCTGCCTTGGTTAGCTTTGCAACGGTTTCAGGCGTCAGACCGACGCGCCTTTCACCGGGCATCATTTCTTTCAGTACTGATATTTTCATTATTGCTTGATTACGTGTCGGTCAAGATCGTCGCCCGGTACTTTCATGCACGTAAGGGTTGACCTGATCTTTAGTAGGGAATTCGCTCATAATCCGGACGCGTAAAAGTTACATACTATAGATGGGCGTGACAGGACCCCAACCGAACTAATGCCTGTAGCCAAGCCAGATCCATACGTATCGCTCCGTAATCCGAACTTCCGCTGGTTCTCGGCGAGTCTCGTGGCGTTTACTCTCGGAACCCAGATTCAGGCAGTCGTCGTGGCCTGGCAGGTATATGAGCTAACGAAGGATCCGTTGTACCTCGGCCTCGTCGGCCTCGCTGAAGCCATTCCATTCATCAGCTCTGTTCTGTATGCAGGCCACATCGCCGACTTGCATGATCGAAAGCGTCTGGCGATTGCTGCCTCCTCGCTCCAGGTGCTGTGCGCAATTGCGCTATTTGCGATGACGCTCGATCCGGCTTTCCTCGCCGGACGGGTCTGGCTGATTTTTGCAGTCGTCGGACTTAGCGGACTCGCTCGAAGTTTTCTAGCACCTGCAAGAAATGCTTTGGCTGCCGAGATAGTACCAAGGGAGACATACACCAATGCAATCGCCTGGCGCACATCACTCTGGCAGTTTGGATCAGTGGTTGGTCCCGCGCTGGGTGGAATTATTTATGGATTCTCCGGAGTCAAAGCGGCCTACGCAACGGAAGTAGTTCTGTGCGCTCTCGGCCTGCTTCTCTTCCAGCGGATTGGCTATGAGCGTCAACCCAAAAAAATTCAGGAGGGCACGCTCAGCGAAAACCTCACTCTTGGAATTCGCTTTCTGCTAAAACAGCCCGAGCTGCTCGGCGCACAGCTGCTCGACCTTTTTTCTGTACTGTTCGGCGGCGCGCCCGCCCTGCTTCCGATCTTTGCGTCGGAGATACTCAAGGTCGGACCACAGGGACTCGGAGTGTTGCGCGCTGCTCCAGCTGCCGGTGCAGTTGTAATGTCGCTCTTTCTGGCTCACAAACCGCTCCGTAACTCTGGACGGACGCTGTTCATATCTGTGGGAATTTTCGGGCTTTGCTGGATAGTGTTTGCGCTGTCACATTCATTCTGGTTGTCGCTCGCACTACTGGTCATCAGTGGAATGGCGGATAACATCAGCGTCGTGATTCGATCTACGCTTCTCACTTTGCGCACGCCACAGCATATGCTCGGCCGAGTGACCGCAGTAAATCAGATTTTCATTGGATCTTCGAATGAAATTGGGTCGTTCGAATCTGGCGTGGCTGCTCGATTTCTGGGGGCGGTGAACGCGGTAATTCTGGGCGGAATTATTACCCTCGGGGTCGTCGGTGTTACGGCCTGGGGAATCCCTAAACTGCGTCGCCTGGATAGACTCGAGTAGGTATCACGGCTGTCGCGGCGGTGCATAGAACAGCAAAAGCAAAAAAAGGGGGAACTACACAAACATCAAAAGCTCTGTGTAGTTCCCTCATTTTTTTCACTGCGGCACAGCGTTTCTGCGACCGCCGTCGAGATGCTACGTATCTGTACCGGTACTCTTAGGAACGAGAATCTTCTCACGGCCAGTGAGATAGAGAAGTACCATCAGGAAAATAAACGGAATAAACGAGAGCAAATCCGCGGATGGACCAGTCTGAAGAGGATTGGCTTCGCCGAACTTTCCGATGCGCTCGTTGAAACCAGCCATCATTGGAGCACCGCCAATGAACGCGATAATGATTCCAGCAATCGCGCCACCTGCGATGTAACCTGAAGCCATGAGTACACCGGGGCTCTTATCGCCTTCTGCAACCAGCTGATCCTCAGTGAGATTCTTTCCTGCATGCTTGCGTGCGATCCACTTGTCTACAAGCCAACGAATCATTCCACCAAAGAAAATTGGTGAAGACGACGAGAGTGGGAGGTACACGCCAACAGCAAAAGCAAGCGAAGGAATTCCGGACATCTCGAGCACGATCGCGATCATTGCGCCGAGGAGGACCAGTCCCCATGGCAGCTTACCGCCGAGGATGCCCTTGATGATGTAGGACATCAGCGTGGCCTTCGGTGCATCGAATTTCGGGATATTGGTTCCGTTCGGCAACGTGCGGATCGCGCCGTTGATTCCGGGATCCACGAAATATCTCGGCGTTCCGGATTCATCCACCAGATACTTCTCTGCATTGCCGCCCTTCTCGTCCTGGCGATGCCAGACGAAATATTCTTTCGAATCCGCGGGGCCAAGGTTGGTGCCCTTGATGTTCTCGCGTGTGTGGAGCGTAGCGACATCAACGTGCTCGCCGGCTTTTGCTGATCCGGTTGCCACGCCCTGAATGGTGGTGCCCACAGGAACGTAAACGCTTCCAGCAGAATTCAGCTTGAGAAGAATGGGTCCAAGCATCACTGCCGACAGAAGTGATCCGACGAGGATTGCAATCTGTTGATTCCGCGGAGTTGCGCCGACCAGAAAACCGGTCTTCAAGTCCTGCGAAGTGGTTCCTCCATTTGATGCCGCAATGCAAACGACCGCGCCAATGGAGAGAGCCGTTACGAAATAGTTATTGCCTGTCCATCCGAGCACGACGAAGCAGAGACAGGTGAGTAGCAGAGTTGCCACCGTCATTCCCGAAATCGGGTTTGAGGTAGATCCGATCTCGCCAGTCAGTCGCGATGAAACTGTTACGAACAGAAATCCAAATAGCACGATCATCACTGCGGCCGCCATGCGCGCACCGATGCCAGTACCGCCCACGTAGAGCGGATTGGCGAAAGCAATAACCAGTACCAGCGCGAGCACTGAAAGGAGTACAAGGCGCATTGGAAGGTCGAGATCCGTGCGGAGCGTGGCTATGCGATTGCCCAGTTTCGAATCAGCATAATCCTTCATGCCGCCCTTGATACCGTGCCAGATGACAGGCAGCGAACGAAACACGCTGATCAAACCGCCGGCCGCTACAGCACCGGCGCCGATATACAACACATAAGCATTTCGAATCTGATTTGGACTCATGTTCTTGATCAGGTTCGTAGTCTCAGGCTCGAGCGGGGACGAAAGTGCAGAGCCGAAGAACTTGATCATTGGAACGAGAACCAGGAAAGCGAGCACACCGCCTGCTGCCATGATCGATGCGATCCGCGGTCCGATGATGTATCCAACGCCGAGCAGCTCGGGCGCAACTTCCACCGACACAGAACCACCGGCGAACGGAGGTCCGAACACTTTCTCGGGTACTTCCTTCCAGGTCCGGAATGCGGACATCGCGCTCTTGTAGACGAGACCAATTCCGAATCCTGTGAAAATCGTCTTGGCGCTCGTACCGCCAAGCGCCATATCGCGATGTGAAGGTGCTGCGTTCTCGCGCGACTCCTTCGAGGCGCCCGCCTTGAGAACCTCAGCGCATGCTGTTCCTTCGGGATACTTGAGAATCCCGTGCTGTGCCACGATGAGAGCGCGTCTCAGCGGAATCATCATCAGGATACCGAGCAGACCACCGAGCACCGCGACGAGCATAACGCGAGTGATTTCGAGGTCGAACCCGAGAATGAGAATCGCGGGCATCGTGACACCAACGCCGAATGCAATGGATTCACCGGCGGAACCTGCAGTCTGAACAATGTTGTGCTCGAGAATAGTCGCGTCTCGCGCTCCGAACTTCGCGAAGAGCCGGAAGAGCGTAATCGAGATCACCGCAACGGGAATCGATGCGCTAACGGTCAGGCCAACCCTCAAAACCAGGTAAAGTGAGGAGGCACCGAAAATCACACCAAGGAGCGCGCCCACCAGAAGTGGAATAGGCGTCAGTTCTCTCAGCACGGTCGATGCTGCGATGTACGGGGAGTAGGTCGCCGTGGGCGCGTCATTCTCCAAGCCGATACGGTCCGGATATTCCTGAGTTGGAATCGTCATCTCATTGAAGTTGATGTCAGAAGCAGAACAGCTGTCCCCTGAAGGTGGGGACAGCCGCATAATTGGTCAACCAAGGCCTGGCTGCAGCCGAGCTATCTTCGGCCGCGTTTCTGTGAAAGCGCGCTGCCGGCTGCTGATTTGGAACTCTTGCTGGTTCTGCCGTCCCGCAGGGTCGAGGACGCCTTCTTGGCGGCACCAGATGACGTTCTTTTTCCGGTGTTGCGCTGCGCAAGGGCGCTTCCCGCGGCGCTCTTGGATTTACTTCCAGTCGATTTACTTCTGAGTGTTTTGGACGCGCTCTTTGCAGCTTTTGCGCGGGTCTTCCGTGATGCCGCCATAACTACTCCTGTTGGTGGGGGCGACATGGACGAGCAACGACCATGCCTCCCACCAATGGGGCTCAAATATTATCGGATCTTGGCTCTCTGAAGGAAGGTGTTATCGCCCTCGCGAACGGTCATATAAACGGACCCACTCGGGCCGAAAGCGACGATTGTGCTGTTAACGGGAACCTGAACTCGCTCAACGAGCTCTCCCTTTCGGTTGATCACATCGTAGACGGGACCACCGGGAATCGACTTCGTTGGGATCGTCCGAATCCAGAGATTTCCATCCGTGTCTACACGGGATGCGCCGGCAAAGAAGGGCGGCTTGTAGTCAGGCAGCTCCGTTGGCGGAACGAAGTTCATCTGGGGCGCAGGACGCGGAGCTCCAGCTGCTGCCCCTGGTCCGCCTCCGGGTCCACCGCCCCCAAACTGAATGTTGATTTGCGGTGACGCACCTCCGCCGCCGGCTCCCCCAAATGCGATCTGCGGTCCACCAGCTCCGCCGAGCGAAACTGTTGGTGCCGTGTTGCCCATCCGCTCACGCGCAGCTTTGACAGAATCGATAAGTGCAATCTTGTCTTCGTCGGTCAGGCGCTGCCAATCGAACGGGACTTTCGCTGCCGAAACGCGCGCGCCATCTGGGCCAATGAAATCAACGTGATAATCCTTTCCGCGAATAAGAGCGACTGAGCCGTCGGGAAGAATTGCCAATTCGTCAACGACCGGCAGCGGATTGATCTGCGACGTAATTGACACGCGGCCGTCTTCACTACGTGTCATATCCATTTTGATCTTCTGGATTTTCATCCAGCCGAGCGTATCGCGAACTCGCGTAGCGAGATCGATCCGCATTACCGGGACGGAATCCGGGAAATCCGGCGCGCCCATCGGACCATTTGGGCCGAAGGCTGGCATGCGCGGAAAAGGCGCGCCGCGGTAAATGATGTGTCCATGTCCATCGTACGCAGCGCCGGTAAGCGCCATTGCGCGTGCGTCCTGCGAATTTGGGAAGGACATTACACGCCCGATCTTTCCAGCCGGATCAACTACCAACATCGTGAGCGACTGAGCGTCGAGAATGAGCGACGAATCGCCCTTAAAAGCGATCAGGCTTGCGGGAAACTGATTGGGGTATGCATTGCCGGTTGCAGCAGTTGTATCTGCCACAACGGTGAACTTCGAGAGATCCGAATCGAAGAAGACTACTCGGCGCTTTGCGATGTCGTTGACAAGGACGCCACCAGTGGAAGGCCGCACGGTTACGCCGGCGACCGGCTCTGTTGACTTGGCTACGACGGGTCCGAGCTGCCGGATCGTGCCGCGATCCTGAGCGCTTGCGCTCGTCAGTGGAATTCCCGCTGCAGCCGCCAGCGTCAAATAGAATTTTGCTCTCATTTTATACCGCGTTCAGTTGAGGTTGTTGTGCAAAGCTACTGTCTGATGATGACGACGTTTCCACCGCCGCCACCGCCTTCGATCCGCATTCCCATGGCAGCGAACATCCCTTCAAAGCCACCTCCGCCGAAGCCGCCATTACCGACGAACATCGCCGTACCATTGCGAATCGACGCCAGGTACCGCGTGTCGAGATTGCTCGCCACAAATGCGGGGAGCTTTCTCCACTGTACATCGGTCATCAGGCCTTTTACCGCCGGAGCAATGCTGATCATGAGGTCAATCGTGGCCTTGCGGGCGGTTATGTACCTGTCGTACACCAGGTTCTTGTCATAGTTGTTAGGCAGCGCGACGAACTCTCTCACCACGGGTCCCCAAATCTGTTCGGCCTTGATGGTGTACATGCGGTTCAGAACCGCAATGCTGTCTGCCTGCATTGCCGTCAGCTTGAGCGAATCCTGCTGGCGAAGAATTGGCGCCATCGGGTTTGGTGTTCCGCCATTGATTACAAGACCGCGAAGAAATGCCTCGCTGATCTTCGTCCCTTCTGTGCGACGACCACGGTCGAGCTGCTGCGTCAGCATCTGCCGTTCGCGAGTAGGACCGATGTCGAACCGCATGGAAGCAGTCAGTGTTACCGGCGTACGGAAACCGCCCAGTGCCGTGTTGGTCGATCCAAATCTCTGATTGACTTCGTATCTGTAAGCCTGCGTGGCCGGATCGAATCCGCGAACGTAGAGCAGATTGGCATCCGGGAATGAAGGCTGTCCCCAACCGCGCAGTTTGTCCGAGCCGTGCATCAGAAGGTCAGCTGCACCAAGCGGATTTGAAACGGAGAATGAAATCGTGGCCCGCTGCGGCATGTGCAGTTTGATCGGATTGAGCGAAATAGACATGTTCGCAGTCGAATACCACGGTCCCTGACAGCTGTTACGAGCGGCAAGCTTTCCGACCTGGGACGAAAGACAGTCCTTCGCTTCATTGGAACCGGTTTGCAGCAGGTTCTGGATTCCCTGGGATACGACCGCAGAACTGGCCGCCGGGATGTATGCGCGATCGTTGGAGTAACCGTCTCCATTGATGTCGCCAGCAACCATCGGCGTGAATGGCGAACCGGACCTGAAGTTTCCAAACCAGTTCACGCGAACCCAGTCAAAGAAATTGTAGCCAACGTTGTAGACGATCTGATGACGAGAATCAAAGGGTGACCGCGCCCATTCCTTCAGGAGCGGATTGCCCGCTGTGTTGCTGAACCCACGTACCTGCTCGCGCACATTCGAGTACACATACGAAGCACCCCAGCTGAAATTCCCATTGAAGCTGACAGGCGAAACGCGAAGCGACAGCTGCCTGCTCTCCGACCGGAGATCGGATTCAAACTCAGTGATCCTAGAAAAGAGGGGCGAGACCCGCGAGTCGAGCGGAGCAACTGCGCCGGTTGTTGGAACGATGCTGGTTGCACGCACGTATACCGGGCGTCCATCTTCGCCGGTCAGTGCAAATCTGGGGTTGCCGTTGAAATTGAGATCAACGGTGCCGGTCTGATTCAGGTTGAGCGAATATGTGCCTTCGATCGTCGCCGAAAAGCGGTTGCCGAGCACAGGTCCATTCCACTGAAGGTTGGACCTTACACTTCGCGGAAGGTCGTAATCATTCGCAAAGAGAGACACGTTCGGCGCTACGTTGGAGAATACGCTTCCCGTGGAGCCGTCGGCGCACTTGGCGGGAATGTTCCCCGCGCCGGCTGTGTAGCTGTTCCAGTCAGGAACCGGTGCGGCGCCACCAACGCAGGTGATCTGCTGCACTGCGCCAGGCAATCCCGTGTTGTCAACCGCTGACCCAATCGATCCTGTGTTCGCACCATTCTGGAAAACACCTAGGCCTCCGCGCAGAACTGCACGCGGTCCACGGAATGCCCCTTCGAACGCACCGATTTGTGCTGCAGTACCGTAGGTCCACGAGAATCCGATGCGCGGACTGAAGTAAACCCGATTTGGCACTTCATCGTTTCTCACACCGAACAAGGATTCCACCTGAGGGTTCAGGCTCGGTGTGTTGGCAAAACGGTTTGCATCCACGCGGACGCCGTACTGGATCTGCAGGTCCGGGCTTCTCCGGTATGCGTCGCCCAGCGAAAAGCCTGCGACGTACTGAGTGACGTCGCGCTCTTTGACGCCCAGCTGCCGACTGTACGCCGACGCACGACCGTTCTCGAAATCGCTAAGCGTGTTGAAGCTAAATGTGCCGAGCGTATTGTTTGACTGCTCCTGCTTGTTCGAATCGCGTCGGAGCTCGGAAGTCATCTTCACGCGATGCTTGTTGTTTACGCTGAACCAGGAGAGCTGGTTCAGGAAATTGAGGCTGGTCTGCGTCTGATTTGAATTCAGGTTCGAGTTGCCGCCGAACTGAAGCGCCTGAACGCTGCTCGTCCCATCCGTGAACTGCGAATTCACCCGGACAAATGCATTCGGGAGATCGAGGAATGGATTTGCGAATGTCTTCGATAGACTCAGTCCACCTGAAGTCTCGCTGAGAATCTTGTTCTTCACGTAGGCGCTGTGGCGCGACTGCAGTCCACCGCGCCAGCTAGTGCGCTCTCCGCTGTGCGAGGGAACCTCTGTAGCAAGTCCGCTTACTGGCGCCTGCCGATTCCAGTTTCCGTTGAATGAGAAGTTCAGCGCCTGCCCGCTGTTCGATGACGGCGGCGCAATATCGACAGCTCCAAAGATCGAACCCTGGTCTGCCAAACGACTCGACGGAACTTCCGGTGTCGTCAGCGGAATTCCACGGCTCTGAAGAAGCCCGAGCAGTCTCGTGACTGAATCCTGAGCAACCCCTGCCGCTTTTAGGCCGCTCGCATTTGTTGACAGCAACGTCTGCAAATCATTTGACCGGCGGCCAAGCTGGTAGGAAATGTTGTAGAACGACTTGTCGAACTTGATTGGGCCCGACAGCGCGCCACCTAGCGAAACGTTGGTGTATTCCTGTCCGAGCTCGCGCGACGCGCGGTCAGTCCACTGCAGCTGCGGCGCATCCATATTGAGACTCATTCCTCGGGTCATGAAGTTCGATCCCGACCGGGTGCTGATCGAGAACTGCCCTCCGCTGAATCCTCCACGGGAAACGTCGTAGGGTGAGGTTATCAGCGAGGATCTGACCGCAGCGTCCCGCGGAATGCTCGATCCGCCGAAGCTCATTCCGTTGAGCGTCGTGTTGTTCTGGTCAGCGCCGAGTCCAAGGACCGAGTAGCCGTTCTGTCCGTCATCGCCCTGGACTGCCTGTACACCTGGAAGACTTGCTGCCATCGCGGCGAGGTCACCAAGCAGATCGGATGCAACGGCGCCGCTGTTGATCTGTTTTTCCGTGCCGCTGACATCTGGTTGATTCGCGTCCGTGCGCGAAATCTTGGGTCTCTCGGCGGTGACCTTCATGTCTTCGAGGATCGTGCCGATGCGATTCAGGCGTGAGTCCGCGAGTAGAATCTCTTCGTCGGCACTGCGCTTAATTTCAAATCTCTTGGCAGCGTATCCGATCGCTGCGAGTGAGATCATGTAATCACCTTCGCCATTTGGAAAGGTGATCGTGAAGCGGCCGCTGGCATCGGTGCGTGCGGTGCGACTTACGTTGCCACCAATGGAGGTCGCCGTTACTACGACTCCCTGGATTGCCGCGCTGTCCGGACCGGTTATGCGGCCGCGAATAACATCGGCCTGCTGCGCCTTCGCTGCATGCGGACATGAGAAGGCAGCCGCGATGATGAAAGCGAATATCGAAAGAAATTTCTTCAAGTTTTCAGACTCGTAATGGGTGCACGCCATTCGACCCCCGAATGGCCCTAAACGTTTACTCGTCGCGCAGGAGGTAGCGGTAGTAGTTCGTTTCCCGCTTCTCGAACCCGATGCGCTGGTACAGCCGGTTGGCAGCTTCACGTGCTGGGCGCGACGATAGATCGACGTATTTGGCACCCTTGGATTCCGCCATGCCAATCGCTTCGC
Organism: Gemmatimonadaceae bacterium; assembly: GCA_031365555.1. Taxonomy (GTDB): domain Bacteria; phylum Gemmatimonadota; class Gemmatimonadetes; order Gemmatimonadales; family Gemmatimonadaceae; genus UBA4720. The sequence continues at coordinate 11,272 of JANLYJ010000232.1, forward strand.
GCACCAGCTTTTCACCGATTCCTTTGCCGCGAATCAGACTGTCAACAACGACATCGGCAATCCAACCCATGATGCCCGTTGGTGTAGTCAGCATCGTGAGCGTCAGTGTTCCGACTGTCTTAGCATTAACGCGGGCGGCCAGGAGAGTGTTGCTGGAACATTTGATTACGGCATCGAGCTGGTCTTGGGACGGCAGGGGGTTGCCGGGGGCCAGCTGTGGAATCATCCGGTGGAGTGCTTCGATGAATTCAGGTGAAATCGATTCGAGTACGATGATTTCAACTTCGTCGTCTTTTGACATATACCTATAGTATTGCGGACTGCATCAAATTTAGCCTGTGACCAAACTTCGAATTCTCTTCACCAAGGCCAAGAAAGACGGCAGTCAGGACATACTGACCTGCATCCGTCCGGATGGGTCGCGCACCTGGGCGAAGCTGAATGCCGTTTTTCCCATCCACGACATGACGCACTACTCCGTGGAAATGGAAATGCGGTCGAAGAATGGATTTTTTGGTTTGCTGGCGCAGGGCTGGAACCTCACCGATTTTGACAGTCCGGAAAATCGCGCGCGAATGCCACTCGAGGCGCTCTGGGTGGAGCATGTTGTAGGGATCGTCTGGCGGGAATACGTGACGCGGAACGTGACACCTTATCCGGAATTTTCTGAAGCCGTTGCGGCAACCGTGGAAGCTCTACGTGAAAGCCTGCAAAGAAACGCCAGACGGCAGGGTCCACGAGCAGATTATTCGGAATTCGACGTCGCTGCTCTTGTGCGCCCTATTACAGAGGTGGAGCGCACAAATATCATGAGCCGAATCGGTGAACTCGCCGCGCAGTGGGCCCAAACGCCCCGTGGCGAGATCATGGAGCTGCCCTTCGAGGTGAGTTAGGTCCTAGCGCGTAGTACGATATCGTACTAATGTTTCTAGGTGCCTCATTCACCGCTGACGCTAGTTCCAGCCATTCACCGTGCGTCGCACGCGATTGCCGCATACGTCGATACCGAAACCCGCCTGGAGGTCACGCAGGCGGAAGCACACATCCTCGCCTATCTCGCAACAACGGGGGCCGCCTCCGTCGGGCAGATAAACGCCGCGTTCGGCCACAAACGTTCGACGCTGACGAGCATTCTAAATCGACTCGAGGACCGTGCTCTTGTCACCTGCACAGTCCATGAGGCGGACAAGCGATCGTTCGTGATCGCGCTCACGCCTGAAGGGCAAAAGCTGGCGGATCGAATCCATCAAATCCTCAAAGCGCTTGAGGACGAAATTCTTGCTGCTTTTTCACCGCGGGATCAAAAGAGTGCGTTGTGGCTTTTGGCAGCAGTGACAACTGTAACGGACGAGCGGTCGACTCCTACCTGATTTCTATCGTCCGCCGTGTGGAAGTGAGCGGATGCCCTTCGTCTCCCAGGGCGATTCGAAGGTCGTACTTTCCCCTTGGAACAAGCGAGAGATCGAGAAGGATCGAGCGGGGCGCCATGGCAACATTCGACTTGGGCTCGCTCCACCGAATGCTGATCGGCGTCACCTTCGGCGCTATTCCAAAATTTTCTCGCATGCGCTCCAGCGCTCCGCCCTTTTGACGAGTCAATGTTATTGCAACCGGAAGTGATTCCGCGGTTGTATTCAGGTCGTAAATCTCCCAGTACAATCCGACCTTCCTCCCACCGTCTACGCGGTTCGCAGTAACCATCCGCGACATTGCATCCGACAGGTTGTCGGCGAGGCGTCCATCTGTCTCGAACATCAGAATATCGGACAATGAAACGAGCGCGTGATTCACAATCGGTATCCGCACCCGGGCGCGCGACCGTGCAAGAACCTGAGAATCGGGTGAAAGAATCTCGATACCGGCCATGTGCCACCCCGGTCCGGTTTTCAACGAAATCGTATCCTTGAGCAGAGCTGCAGGCCGAACTGCTACATCAGGCAATGTTCTCTCGAGCATGGAAGCGACGAGCGCAGCCCTCACTGTCGGCTTTGTGAACCCAGAGTCGCCCGTTACGTCGAATGCGGTCACAAGCAGAGACGAGTCTCCGCGAATGAACCGCAGGATCTGCGGATCCATTGGGATGTAGCTCTTTGCGTACTTCGGAGCGTATCGCTCGCGCACACGAAAAGAATCCACTTTCCACTTGATTCCACCGAGCGTCTCGAGCGAATCCAATTCAGCGACAACAGGAAGAAAGTGAAAACTTGGTGCAGCCTGGTGATCTGTAATTGCCGGAAGCGAACTGTTGCTGCCTGGCGGCGCAGGTTCGCGCGTCCAGAAAACATAAAACCCGTAACGCAACATTATTTCCGCGGCATCAGGCCCCCAGCGGTTCCCATTGGCGAGCTTCGAGTCGCTGTAAATGAGGTCCATGACCCGACGCGACAGGTGCTCGGTGCGACGATCGTTGCCGGGGATTGAGTACATGGGATCGGCCAGCCACCAGAGACGCTTCTCGATCGACGTTCTGCTGTTGCAGTCGCTCTGCTTGTATTCCCTGGAAAGATCGCCGTCGATAAGCAGCGAGATGTTTTTGAACCCACAGCGCACATCCTCGGGCATGGTCTCCAGCGCGAAGTCAAAAAGTTGTTCCGCCTCCGCATACCTTCCCGCCATGTGAAACGCGAGCCCCTGCAGGGCGGTGCACCATGAAGTGGTTCCGCGGCAGGATTGAGCCGCGTGAATTGCGCCGTCGTACTCTTCAGATTCAATTCGGTAGCGAACTCGCTGTCCATTTACCCAGTCGCTTCCGGGGAAGCGGGCAGCAATTCCATCGAGCACCTGAATGAGGCGCTGCCGGTCCTCTTTTATTTTCGCAGGTTCGACCGGTCGCGTGGTGAAATCTGAATACCAGTAGCAATACCGGCCAATGGTGACTTCACAGGAAACTTCGTTGCGCTTGGAAAAAGTGAGCGGGAGGTAGTTCCGTCGCCGAACCTCGAAATCCGCCTGCGCCTTGCGCGCATCGCGGTCGGCGCGAAGCGAATCCGCCTGACGAGGCTGGGCAGGAAGATCG
>JANLYJ010000289.1:0-3430 GCA_031365555.1 Gemmatimonadaceae bacterium
GTGTGGGCGGAAGGCAAACCGGATGGCGGCGCAACCTTCGCATTTTCGATTAGGGAAAGAAACCGCAGCTAGCGGCCCTCAGCCGCCAGGTTTTGCGTTTTTTCAACTGAAGTCGATACGATTCCGGTTACTGTCCCGGCAGCGTCAAACATAGGTTGATAAGTGACATCAAACTGACCTGTGTAAAGCTCACCAGTTCCCTCCCTGTCGTATGTCACCTGCAGGTTAGAAAGCGTCTTCGGTTCGCCTGTTTCAAAAACCGTGTCGATTATTTCGAAGAATTGGTCGTTCAAATCCGGCAGCGCCGCCTTCATCGTAAGGCCTTCAAGGTTGCGTCCACCTACCAGCGCTTGTGCCGCATTGTTCATCAGGTCGATGCGGTGATCGCTGCCGGTGGTGATGGTGATCGCAATAGGCGCGTCGCCAAGAATGCGCCGCAGTGCCTCACGCATTGCCTCGGAATGTATGGACCTCTCCCGATCAGTCACATCGCGGATAAAGACATAGGTTTCGGCGGGTTCAGCCGGCGCCGCGACCACTTCAAACCAGTTGTACAAAGAGGGCGAAAACAACTCGAACTTCCGATTTGCCCTGAGCTCCACTGCTTCCCGCAAAACTGCCTCTCCACGACTGCCGGCCAGGTCGGGAATGGCATCGAACACTGAACGGCCTTCCATCTGTCCCGTAGGAATCCGAAGCATATTACGGGCGCGCGCGTTCGTGTTCAGAATCATTCCTTCGCTGTCGAGCGCGATGAAGCCCGCAATCATGTTTTCAATTATGACTTCGGATTTCAGATTAACGGGCAAAATCGACCGCCCTTGTCTCGCGGATCAAGACAATCTTGATCTGCCCCGGGTACTGCAGCTCGGTTTCGACGCGACGCGCAATCTCTTCGCTCAAAGACGTCATGCGCGCATCATCGACTTCATCCGGTGTCACGATCACACGAACTTCTCTTCCCGCCTGGATCGCAAAAACCTTCTCAACGCCGCGGTAGCTGGACGCAATCTTCTCGAGACCTTCAAGCCGCTTCACATAAGTCTCGAACGCCTCACGACGCGCGCCCGGGCGTGATCCGGAGATGGCATCGGCGGCCTGAACGAGAACTGAAATTTCGCTCTCGTGCGGAACGTCGTCATGGTGAGCAGCAATACAGTTGATGACAAGCGGATGCTCACCATACTTGGTTGCCATCTCGACGCCGAGCTGCACGTGCGTGCCTTCATGCTCGTGCGTAAGAACCTTTCCAATGTCGTGCAGCAGCGCTCCACGACGAGCCATCGCTACGTCCAAACCAAGCTCGGCGGCCATGATGCCTGCCAGCCACGCACACTCCTTCGAGTGATTGAGGATGTTCTGGCCGTAACTGGTTCTCCAGCGCATCCGTCCGATAAGACGAATTAGCTCCTGATGCAGACCGTGCACGCCGCTCTCGTATGCCGCGCGCTCACCCGTCTCGATGATGGCAACATCCACTTCCTGCTTCGCCTTGTTGACGACTTCTTCGATGCGGCCCGGATGGATGCGTCCGTCAGCAACAAGCTTCTCGAGCGCGAGTCGTGCAACTTCGCGACGCACTGGCTCGAAGCAAGAGACGACTACGGTATCAGGCGTGTCATCGATGATGACGTCCACACCCGTCGCCAGCTCGAAGGCGCGGATGTTTCGTCCTTCGCGGCCGATGATACGGCCTTTCATTTCGTCATTCGGAAGCGCAACCGCGGCAACTGTCGTTTCTGCAGTCTGTTCGGCGGCAATGCGCTGAATGGCGAGCGAGATAATTTTCTTGGCTTCGCGGTCTGCACTTCTCTTTGCAGTTTCGCGGATCTCGCGAAGCTTGTTCGCGGCATCGGCGTGGGCTTCTTCTTCAAGGCGGTGGATCAGCTCATTCTTGGCGTCCTGGGCTGATAGTCCGGCGAGCTGCTCGAGTCTGTGCCGCTCTTCGGCGACCATCTTCTCCAGCTCATTCTCGCGGGCGCCAAGCTTCTCGGCACGCTTCTCTACGTCGCTCGCGATTCGCTGCGCGTCTTTCTCGCGCTGCTCGAGCAGATCGTACTTGCGGTTCAGCTGGGTCTCCTTGTCGTCGACCCGTTTCTCTTCGCGAACTACCTCTTCGCGGCGCTTCTTGGCTTCAGCTTCCCAGTCTTCGCGGGCACGCATCAGCTCCTCTTTACCGCTGAGGAGAGCGCTCTTTCTTATAGTATCAGCTTCCCGGCCTGCATCAGCGATGATGCGCTTCGCGGTTTCTTCAGCGGTGGCCTGGGCCTGGGCTTGTCGCCTGAGTTCATTGGCGACTCCCAACTTGCGTCCTAGGAAAAAAAACGCTGCGGCGGCAATAACGACTACAGCAACGCCAACAGCGGCAAACAATGCCGTTTGATTCATTGGTATCTATGTAAGGCCCGCGACTTAGTGAGTCAGCCACAGGCGGCCCTTTTTCGCGCCGAATATGTCGTCGCGGTTCTAAGGCAATAATACCACTGTTTGGCGGGGGTGAGCAAAGGCCGGATTTCAAGGTTAAGCCTTCCCAGCGGTTACGAACCTACGAACCCAGCTTGCTCGACTTCCCTGGTTATTCAGGCCGAGTACTGATACACGGCGAGAAAGTGACAGGCAGTGCCGGCGATAACGAACAGATGCCAAACGAAATGCGCATACCGCATATGGCGCGCAGCATAAAATCCTACGCCGGCCGTATACGCAACACCTCCGGCTGCAAGCCAGAACAAACCCCATCCCGGCATCGCGACCCATAACGGTTTCGCGGCAATCACGATGATCCACCCCATGCCCAGGTAGATAGCAGTGGACACGCGTGGGAATTTGACGCCTGCCACTGTCTTGAAAACAATTCCAGCTGCGGCGAGTGTCCACACGAGCGCGAGCAGCGTCCACCCCCAGGGCCCACGGAGAACGCCGAGCATGAACGGTGTGTAGGTTCCGGCTATGAGCAGGTAGATCGCGCCATGATCTATCTTCTGAAAGATTCGCTTCGCACGATCGTCACGCAGTGCGTGATACACGGTTGATGACAGGTACAGCAATGCCATCGACGCTGCAAATATGCTGACGCCAACGACGGCCGTAGCCCCCTGCTGCAGTGCAGCGCGCACGAGGAACGGGATCGCTACGAGAGCCGCGATAAATCCAATAGCGTGACTGACAGTGTTCGCGGCCTCTTCTCCGCGGGTTTGCGCCCGGCCTGTACTTCGATTCGTATTATCTCTCATTGTGTGCATTGAAGTTGCGTGGTGCAAACGCCTTTCTACACACTAACCCGTGGAGTCGGCCACGGTCATCGGGGAATCCCTTCTGACGGGACGATCAGTGATCGATAACATCCTATAGTATGAGCCAATCCACACCTGAATTGGAAAGCGTCCGAGTTCGGCTGCTCAAGGTTCTTCGCCTGGCCCAGCAAGGCGTA
>JANLYJ010000299.1:0-2632 GCA_031365555.1 Gemmatimonadaceae bacterium
GGCATCTGAAACTGCCGCCACCGATCGAGGAAGTTCGCTATCCAACGGTAACGCGCCAGAACGTTCTCGAAATCGGTCGCCGCTCTAGCGATCGCGGCCGCGCTTACACCTCCACCACGCGCGACGTCCCGGAAGAAAGCCTGATGCTGACCGGCGACGAAAACATCGTCGATGTGGATTTTGTTGTCCGTTGGTCGATCAAGCCCGACAAGGTGCAAGACTTCCTGTTCAACATTGAAAAACCCGAGACTACCGTCAAGGAAGTGGCGGAAAGCGTCATGCGCGAGGTCGTCGGCCAGTCGAATATTCAACCGATCCTCACCGAAGCACGCCAGAAGACCGAGCAGGACGTGCAAAAGCTGATGCAGCAGGTGCTCGACTACTACGGGTCCGGCATTCGCATCGATCAGGTGCAGCTGCAGAAGGTCGATCCTCCGGAGCAGGTCATCGACGCCTTCCGCGACGTGCAGGCCGCCCGTGCCGACAAGGAGAAGCTGCAGAACGAGGCCGTCACCTACGCCAACAAGATCGTGCCGGAAGCGCACGGTGATGCCGAGCGCATCCTGCAGGCGGCTGAAGGCTACAAGCAGCAAACCGTCGCTGAAGCCAGCGGCCAGGCCGCACGCTTCTCCAAGGTCTACGAGGAGTACAAAAAGGCTCCGGACGTGACGCGTCAGCGCATTTACCTGGAAACGATGGAAAAGGTCATGTCGCAGAGCGAAACCATCATCCTCGACCAGAAGGGTGGCCAGGGCGTCGTACCATTCCTGCCGCTCGATCAACTGCAACAGCCGAAACGCTAAGGGAGGCCCAGATCATGCGTGCATTTCTCGCCTTCCTGATGGTGCTGCTGGGCCTCGGTGCCTTCACCGCTTACCTGTCCTTCTATGTCGTGCAGCAAAACGAGCAAGCGCTTCTGCTCGCTGTCGGCAAACCGCTCGAAGTCATCAAACAGCCTGGCTTGCACTGGAAGATTCCCATTTATCAAACCGTGGAATACTTCGACAAACGCATCCTCGACCTCGATACCAAACCGCAGGAAATCACGGCGTCGGATCAAAAGCGGCTCGTGGTTGATGCCTTCGCCCGTTACAAGATCACCGACCCTCTGAAGTTCTTCCAGACCATCCAGAACGAAGCCGGTGTCCGCCGCACCCTCGGGCCGATCATGGACTCATCCATGCGACGCGTCCTGGGCAGCGCGACCTTCCAGGAACTCGTGCGCGACAAGCGCGAGGACTTGATGAAGCGGATCGCCAAGCAAGTGAATGAGGAGGGTAAGGAACTGGGCCTCGAAGTGGTCGACGTGCGTATCAGGCGCGCAGACCTGCCGCCGCAGAACTCCAAGAGCGTGTTCGACCGCATGCGCGCCGAACGTCAGCGGGAGGCTGCGGAATGGCGCGCTCAAGGCACCGGTGAAGCCAACCGCATCCGCGCCACCGCCGATCGCGAAGCAACGGTCATCAAGGCCGAAGCAAGTCGCAAAAGCGAATTGTTGCGTGGCGACGGCGACGCCGAGAGGAACCACATCTTTGCCGAAGCCTATGGCAAGGACGTGGATTTCTTCAGGTTCTATCGCAACATGCAAGCCTACGAAGCCGGATTTAAACCCGGCACTCGCATGTTGCTGTCGCCTGACAGCGACTTTCTGCGCTATTTGACGAACTCTGCCGGGACTGCGCGTCCCAAGCCATGAGCGATTTCGTTGTGGGGCTAGGGCTGGTGCTGGTGATTGAGGGCCTGTTATGGGCCGCCTTCCCCGGCGCTGGCCGCCACATGCTTGAGGCCGCCACACAGACCCCGGAGCCATCATTGCGCCTTGGCGGAGCCGTTGCGATGGTGCTCGGCGTCGCCATTGTCTGGTCGGTCCGTGGTTAGGTCTGACGGGTGTCCGTCAATCCAAAATGGGGTCGGTTTCGACCTGTCGCCCATCTGATCGCCTAGTCATGGCCAGATAGGCAGCTTTTCGGCACTTGTGCAGGTTGACAGTTCAGCGCCACTGCCCAAACTCTATCATCGGCAATTTTGGTGACCGTAGCCGGAGCCAAATGTTTTTGCCCTGCCGTTGCCACAGGTGCGGGATAGCGTTTTGCCGCCCGCAGATGACTTCCGGAGTTCCCCCGATGCCGTATTCGCCCCAGCCGAAGTCGCCAGCGCCAGGCCTCAATCTCAGGTCCGCCTGGCACAGCAGCGCCATCGCGATTGCGTTGGGGCTCGCATTGCCAGTTTTGAGCCCGCATTCCGTGACCGCCGCCGGTGGCCCGACCTCCGTCGCCCCAATAGCCGAAAAGTTGATCGATGCGGTCGTCAACATTTCCACCAGCCAGACCATCAAAGGCTCCGAAGGCGTGCCGCTGCCGCGGGTGCCGAAAGGATCGCCCTTCGAGGAGTTTTTTGACGACTTCTTCAACAAAAAGGGCAGCAGCGACGACCGCAAGGCGTCGTCTCTCGGGTCCGGTTTCGTCATCGATGCCAAGGAAGGCATCATCATCACCAACAACCACGTCATCGATGGCGCCGATGAAATCATCGCCAATTTCAATGACGGCAGCAAGCTGAAGGCCGAGTTGATTGGCAAGGACCCCAAGGCCGATCTTGCCGTGCTCCGCGTCAAGCCGGCCAAGAAGCCCCT
>JANLYJ010000324.1:0-8242 GCA_031365555.1 Gemmatimonadaceae bacterium
TACGAGCCGACCGCGATGAATTCGGCGACGATCAAGCGGGGCGACATTCTGCTCATCGATCTGTTTGCGCGCGAGTCGGATGGAATTTTTGCCGACCAGACATGGATGGCTTCGCTCGGCGTGCCATCAGACCGCGATCGCAAGGTGTGGGAGGCAGTATCTGGAGCGCGGATTGCCGCTGAGGACTATTTGCGCAATGCGATTCGTTCGAAGAAAGCGATCAGCGGCGGCGAAGTAGATGATGTTTCACGCAGGTACATAGACGAGCGCGGCATGGGAAAGTATTTCATCCACCGCACTGGCCATTCAATCGATTCGCGGGACCTGCACGGGTCCGGACCGCACATCGACAACTTCGAGACAAGGGAAGAGCGGTTGCTGGTGCCAGGCGTGGGCTTCTCCATCGAGCCCGGGGTTTACATCGCCGGCGAGGTTGGAATGCGGAGTGAGGTGAATGCATACGTCGGAGTGGACGACGTCGTGATCACTCCGGAAGATTTTCAGCGCGATCTTCTGATCGTCTGATTATCGGTGGGGATCCTGAGCTGCGGATCCTCCCCGCCCAGTCGCCAGAGCACAAAGCGATTAACTCCCATCCTCCTGGCATCCCGAACAAGGACATTTACTAGCTCGTTGTCGCTGACCCAGATTTCTGTGTTGTCTACCTGAGCGTGTAACGTATGCGATACCGGATCCCGTTCGATCCGTGATCCCGTTCGTTCCAGGAGATGGTTTGCGTCGGCGAAAGTAATTCTCGATGCATCTCCATATCGAACCCATCTGTAACCATCTACGGGTATTGCAGCGACGATCCGGTTCGATCCTGCTTCGGCGGCCCGGGCACGCAGCTTCTGACCGAACCATTCAGGTGAAGCAGGTGACCCGGGAGCCGTTCCCTCTGCATGCTGGTCATAGGAAAGAACCAGAAGAAGATCGCTGACACTGGCCAGCAGCTGTCCCGGATATCCTGACGTATCGGCCGCAGGAACTGCGATCACGACAGGCCGAAGATTGTGCGCGTGCGCTGAGTCCTTGATGGCCGCCGCCACGGAGAGCAGTGCGTCCAGATCGCGTGCGGTCATTCCGGCAAAATCCAGCACCAGGCCGGAGTATCCACTGCGCACCGCTTCACCGACTATCAGGCTCGCACCATGGCGCATGATTTCGGCGTCGGTCCCGAGGCCCCGAATCGTTTCAGGACGGTGTCTTCCGCCCTGAAAGGTCGTGACGAATGCAAGGCGCGCGGTACCGTCCGGCAGGGAAATGCTGTCTCTGTATGGGCGAACCGGCCTGTATGTAGCGCTGTCGATAACGATCCAGCCGGTGAGGGCCACATCAATATTTCTCGCGGACGCGAGTGCCTGCGTCGGCTGTGAATCCGAAGGATCGCTGAATGCCCACCACGAAACGGGAGTGGGAGTTGTGCCTGGAATTCGAACGCACGCCGCCGCGAGGATCGTGACAACAACAGCGGCGTACGTCCGATTCTTCACTCGACTACTTCTTTTTCTGGCGCGAGATACGGTAGATCATCACTGCCGCGCGCTCACTCGAGCGTCGCAGCGACGGGAGATTGATCACTTCGTTCGGGGTGTGCTGTCCGGGACCCGTCACACCGATTCCGTCGAGTGCGTCGAGGTAATTCGAGATGTATGAGATATCGCCGGCCCCGCGCTGTCCTGGATCGAGTGCGACGATTGGTCCCTTGCCGAGCGACTGACTGACTGAATCTTCAACGGCCAGCACAGAGTAGTTGCCGGGTGTGGGCGGCATTGCGGGATTGCCGTCATCGAAGGTCAGGTCGGCGCTTGTCTGCGCGAGATTTTTTGCGGCGATCGCACGCATGGTTGCGCGGGTACGCTGTAGCTGCTCATCTGTCAGGAAACGAAGGTCACCGGTCGCCACCGCCACCGGCGAAATAATGTTGAGTTTTCCTGCGGCCGAGCCTGTGAGCTTTGCACTGTCGAAATCCACAGTCGTTCCACCAATGAGGATTCCGGGGTTGAAGGTCAGATACTGTTCGGACGACAATGCCGTCCTGAATTCATCGAGAATCCGCGCAATTTCATAAATTGCTCCGAAGCCTGAGCCCCTGCCAAACACGCCTGATGAATGCGCCTGTCTCCCTGTCACGCGCAACGTCCACGAGCTGAATCCGCGGCGGGCAACTGTGCCCTTGCCTTCATCCGATTCGAACGCGAGTGCAACATCGCTTCGCTTCGCAGCGTCTATGAGTCCGCGCCGTGAGATCGAGTCCGGTGAGCCTGAGCTTTCCTCGTCGCCGGTAAATGCCACGATGATGTTTGCTTCCTCCAGCACTCCTGCTGCGCTCATTGCTTTTAGCGCATAGAGGATGGCGACATCACCGCCTTTCATGTCGCTGGTTCCGGCTCCGCGCGCGATCGTGTCGGTGCGCGAAAACTTCTGGCCTTCGCCTTCGAAAACGGTGTCCAGATGGCCGAGCAGCAGGATGCGCTTGCCATTCCTCCAGCGCTTTCCCTTTCGCTCGGCGAAGAAATTTCCAGCGCGATTCATCTCCGGGGGCATGTTCTCCCAGCGAGTCTGGAAACCGAGCGCCTTGAGCTCGCGGTCGAACTCGGCGCCGACCGCCCGGACGCCGGGAGCGTTCAGTGTCCCGCTATTGATGTTTACGACTTTTTCGAGAAATGAAATCGCGTCTTCCTCGTGCAGCCGAACGTAGTCCACCATCTTCTGTTCGGTCTTGGACAGTTTTAGCTGCGCACCGGCAGGAGACGGTGAAATCACCGCAAGAGAAAGTGCCGCGATGAAAATGCGATTCATGGACATATGTGTTTATTGGATGCGTGTGAGAAATACCGACTGTGAAATGCTAGCATTCGAATCACCAAATCGCGACAATACAGCATGAAAAGAGCGCGTCTTCTTTTGCTTGCGGCTGCCCTGAGTATCCCGGTCATTTCGCGAGCTGGATCTGCACAGCAGTCGGAAACCATCGTGACTGCGGACAGGATTTACACCTCTGACGACTTTCGTCCAGTGGTCGAGGCCATACTCATCCGTGGCGACCGGGTAGTTTTTGCCGGCGCACTGAGAGAAGTTCGAGCACGGGCATCGCGATCCGCAAAGACCCTGACTTTCCCGGGCAGAACCATCATTCCGGGAATGGTGGACGCGCATGCACACCTGCTTAACCTCGGCCAGTCTTTGCTGCGCGTTCAGCTGCAGGGGTCGAAGAGCTATGCGGAGGCAATTGCGAGAATTGCGGCGCGTGCGGCGATGATCAGGAAAGGCGAGTGGGTTACCGGGCGAGGCTGGGACCAGAATCTCTGGGCCGGCAAGCAATTCCCGACGGAAGCCGAACTTTCGCGCGCGGTGCCCGACCATCCTGTTTTTGTACAGCGAATTGACGGTCATGCCGGCCTCGCGAATGCAGCCGCGATGAGACTGGCTGGAGTCACAGCCGCAACAAAGGATCCTGACGGCGGCCGGATCGAACGCGATGCGCGTGGTAACCCGACTGGAGTGTTCATCGACAATGCGCAGGATCTCGTCGAGGGGGCAGTTCCGACGAGCAGCAGGACACAGCAGCGCGAGGCGGTTCTGGGCGCGGTTGCGGAAGCCAATAAGTGGGGACTCACCGGAATTCACGATGCAGGCGAGTCACGCCCTGTCATCGAGATATATGAAGAACTCGCTCGCACCAACCGGTTCAATCTTCGGAATTACGTGATGGTGTCCGGCGACAGCGCCGACGTGATGTATTACACCACTCGCGGACCGCGGAGCGACCTCTATAACGGACGGCTCTGGGTTCGCTCAATCAAGCTGTATGCGGATGGTGCGCTTGGCTCGCGCGGGGCGGCTATGCTGCAGCCCTACAGTGACGATCCAAACAATGTCGGACTTCTTCTGACTCCACAGCGTGATCTGCAGCGGGTTGCTGATCTCGCGCTAAGGCGCGGATTCCAGGTTGCGACACATGCCATTGGTGACAGAGGCAATCGCATCGCACTCGACGTATACGACTCGGCGTTGAGAAAATTCCCCGTTGCCGACCATCGCTTCAGGATTGAGCATGCGCAGGTAATCAGCCTCGAAGACATTTCGCGCTTTCCGAAACTCGGGGTAATTCCGTCGATGCAGGCGAGTCACCAGACGAGTGACATGGGTTGGGCGGAGGATCGTGTAGGACACGAGAGAATAAAGGGCGCGTATGCGTGGCGATCGCTGATCGACATCGGGTCCATCGTTCCAAACGGGAGTGATTTCCCGGTGGAAGAGGTCAATCCTCTTTTGTCTTTTCATGCGGCAGTGACAAGGCAGGATCCAGGGAACCAACCCCCCGGCGGATGGTATCCCGAACAGCGGATGACCCGCGAGGAGGCACTGAAGGCAATGACATTGTGGCCGGCATATGCAGGATTTCAGGAGAAGATTCTGGGATCCCTATCGACCGGGAAATACGCTGATTTTGTCGTTTTGGATGTGGACATCATGCGCGTTCCCGGTGACCAAATTCTCAAAACCACAGTCCAGTCTACATGGCTTGGCGGGAAAGCAGTCTATCGGCGGGGATCCAACTAGGGGTGGCACGGCGGTTGCCCCTTTCAGTTCAAGTCCCTCTAACAACCAGTCGAGTACCAATGAGCCGTCGTAACGGCCTTTTCTCTTATATAGTAGCAGCTGCTCTGATCACTTCCGTTGGGTGTTCCGGTGACGATGGAGCATCTGCGGCACCCGTTGAGCGCAAAAAGCCCGCGGTTCCCTCGCGCGAGGCAGTAGTGGTAGCGCCCGTGGGCCAATATCGCGTAGCCCCGGTGGTAAACAGCGGAACCATTACAGGAACAGTTCAGATAACCGCTGGCGCTTCGCCTGTGATAACTGCCCTGCCAGAAAACCTTCCAGCCGGTTGTGCAGCCGCTGAACGTGGATCGGATGTTGGAGCCGGTGGCGCGCTCAAGGAAGCTGTCGTCTGGCTCACAGACATTCGGACCGGAAAGGGATTTCCCATCGAGCGCCGTTTCGATCTCGTCAACGAGAACTGCCTGATTTCGCCGCGGGTCCAGCCTGTGTTCACCGGTGCTACGATCAACTTTGGAAGCAACGACGCAGTGCTGCACCACAACAGGTTCATCAACGTTGCGACAGGCGAGTCGGAAGCCGTTGCTCCGTTCAATGACAAGGGCGAGATCATTCCTTTCGACCGACTGCTCACGAAGACAGCGCAGTATGAAGTCGTGTGCGATGTGCACAAGTGGACTCACGGGTGGCTGCTGGTTGTCGATCATCCATACTTTGCGCAAACCGCCGCCAACGGATCGTTTACCATCGATGGTGTTCCGCCGGGGAACTATCACATCCGCGCGTGGCACCCGTCCTTTGGAATAGCGGACGGAACGGTTTCAGTAAGCGCCGGAGCTGCCGCTTCTATTTCGCTAACAGTCGCGCAGCGTGCTGCGCCTGTAGAGGCAGCTGCGAAGCCTTAAGTAGCCCTGAGACTTTCCGCGTTTTCGCGGAATTGTCCGCGATACAATCGCGAATAAACACCGTCCCGCTCCACGAGCGAAACGTGCGTTCCCTGCTCGACGATTGTTCCATGATCGATCACTACCACGCGATCTGCACGAAGTACGGTGCTCAAGCGGTGTGCAATAATGAGTGTGGAGCGATTGCGCAGCAGATCCTCCATCGCCGACTCGACAAGTCTTTCGCTCTCGCTGTCGAGGCTCGACGTCGCTTCGTCCAGGATTACGAGGGCAGGATTTTTCAGGAAAACCCGCGCAATTGCGATTCGCTGGCGCTGCCCGCCTGACAACTTGACGCCGCGCTCACCGACACGCGTGTCGAGCCGGTCAGGCAGGCGTTCAATGAATTCCCACGCGTGCGCTGCACGAGCTGCTGCAATGACTTCGTCGTCGCTGAACTCCTGCGCGTCGGCAGCTCGCCCAACGAACGCGATGTTTTCGCGAATCGTCCCACTGAAAAGTGCAGGCTCCTGCGGAACGATTCCAATCGCACCGCGCAAATCGCGCAGGCTGAGATTGCGAATATCGATCCCGTCAAAAGTGATCTGTCCTGAGGTCACATCCCAGAACCGCGGAATCAATGAGGCAATCGTCGTTTTGCCTGCACCGCTTGGACCGACGAGTGCGACCACTTCGCCCGGGGCAATCGAAAGAGTGATGTCATGCAGTACTTCGGGCAAAGAGTCGGAGTACCCGAAGCTCACACTGGCCAATTCGAGCGCTGCGCGAACCGGGTGGGGAAGCGGCACCGGGGCAAGAGAGTCAACCACTGTTGGTTTTGTCTCGAGCAGCTCGAACACCCGCTTGGCCGCCCCAACAGCTTCCTGATACGCGCCGAACAAGGAGGCCAGCGATCCCACTGCTCCTGCCACATACATCGCATAAAGAAGAAACGAAACAAGTGCACCTGCCGTGAGCGTTCCCGCGAGCACCATTCGGCCGCCCTGCCATAGCACTACAACGACGCTTCCAAATCCGAAGAAAGTCAGAATTCCAAAAAACGCGGCGCGAATCCAGGCCCGTTTGAGCGCAGCGCCAACGACATCGCCGAGGTGCGACGAATAGCGCGCAATTTCCGTTTCCTCGCGCGTAAAACTCTGGACGGTTCGAATCTGGGAGAATGCTTCGTCCGCTGTTCCCATCGCCTCGGCCACGCGATCCTGAACGCCTGCGCTCGCTTTCCGGAGCATCCGTCCAAACACAACCGATGCTCCGACGACAACTGGAACTACTGCGAGCGTAGTAGTCGTGAGTGCAGGATGCGTCAAAGTGAGCAGCACGATGCCGCCAATCAGAAAGAGCGACTGGCGTGTGAACTCGGAAAGATTCGACGACAACACCGTCTGTAAAACGGCTGTATCGGCCGACAGTCTGCTTGTGAGCTCACCGGTGCGTGCGTCTGTGTAGAAACCGGGCGACAAGTGAATCAGCGTCTCGAACAGGTCGCGACGCAGCTTCGCAATAATCCGCTCGGCAGTAGATGTCAGCAGATACACCTGCGTGAAGTTGAGCGCTGCCTGTACTGCAAACATCCCGATCAGGAGGAGTGCTATGCGGTTCAGGCCGGCTGAATCGCCGGAGATGAAAGCGGCGTCAAGCAGGTGACGAACTATCTGCGGAAATGCGAGAGCGATCGATCCGCTGAGCAGCAGGCACACAGCAGCGACGGCCAGCCGCGGGAGGTGCGGCTTGATTCGCGGGAGCAGCCGCGAAAGCGGAGTGCTCCGCGCGCGAGGCACTCTAGTGATTCATGTGCGGCATGGCAGCCGCTGGTGGTTCAGGTGTTCTGCTTACTGCGACCTGTCTGTCCACAACCATTGCTACGAAAAGGAGTGCGAGATAGAGGAGCGAGTATTTGTAGGTCCACCAGGCCGGCTTCGTCCAGTCAGTCGCAAGCTTGGTACGAATGACGCCACTCATGAGAATTCCGCCCAGCACGATTGCGCTGACGAAATAAATCAAACCAAACGCACCGAACGTCACTGGAAGCAGTGTGATGGCAATGAGAACAACAGTGTACCAGAGCATCTGGTTAATCGTCTCCTGTTCGCCCCAGATGTTGGGAGCCATCGGGATACCTGCCTTTCCATAGTCGCGCTGCTTCAGCAGAGCGAGCGCCCAGAAGTGTGGCGGCGTCCAGAAAAAAACGATCGCAAAGAGATACCATGCGGCCAGGTCGATGCGGCCAGTCATCGCCGCCCATCCAACCAGGGGAGGGAAGGCGCCAGCGGCCCCACCGATAACGATGTTCTGTGGAGTGCTTCGCTTCAGCCAGCGTGTGTAAATGAATACGTAGAAATAAAATCCTGCGAGTGCGAGCAGAGCCGTGAGAACGTTGGTGGTCCTGGCGAGCAGAAATGTCGCGGCAGTTGCGAGTGCAATTCCAAATGCGAGCACAGCAATCGGGCTCATGCGTCCGCTTGGAATCGGACGGAGCTTTGTTCGCGCCATTCTGTCGTCGATGTCGCGGTCCAGGTACATGTTCACTGCGTTTGCCCCACCCGCCATCAGGTAACCGCCGATGCTGACAACAAGCACCGTCAGCCAAGTCGGCCGGCCGGCCACGAACATTGGTGCAATGGTCGTGACGAGAAGCAGCGAAATAATTCGCGGCTTGGTCAGCATCACGAAATCGCTCAGCAGCGTCTGACGCTTCGTTTCAACCGCGGGAGCGGTCACGCAGGCCTCGCGCCTTTACGGGACAACATTGCAAGAACAAAAAGCGCGAGCCACAC
>JANLYJ010000361.1:0-2430 GCA_031365555.1 Gemmatimonadaceae bacterium
CCCGCGCGCGAGATCGTCGCCGCGTTGTGCGTAACCTGATCGATCACATGTCGGGCGCTGTCGATGTCTCCGCTCCGAACTATGGCGCGAAGCGTCGCTACCGGCGATGAATCACCGCGCAGGCAATCCTCAATAACACCGCGAAGGTGCGGTGGCTCGATGTCCGCAGTAAGTCGGATCACTGCCTCTTCTTCAATGCCGTTGCGTTCCATAATTCGTATCTGGATGAAGGAGCGGCGGCGGGCGTAAAGGCAGCTCGCGCCGTTAGCTCGAACTAGGGAGCGCCAGCTATTACCGCAGGGCCAGTCGGTGCCGGCGCTCCGCCTTTCGCCTCTTCTGTGACGCTGATTGAATAGAGCCCGTCCCGCTGAACCGTGTTGCTGCTCTGCACAAGTGCGCGGCCGGTAGCATCGGGAATGAAAGTACCAGCCGAGACGGTTCCGCTCGATGTGGAAAGCCATACCTGGAACGTCTTGTCTGGTTTTGGCTGGCGTATCGAATAGGTGACCAGTGTCCACGTATTCGTCTCGCGGTTCCAGAACATTTTCGCAACAGCTCCACGCGCTCCGTAGTGCGTGAGCGGAATAATTTTTACGTCCGCTCCTGTTACCGCATTGACAATTTTTTCCTGATCCGGAGCGGGAGCGATCGGCTTTGGGTCGATGTCGATGGAATCCGGTTGAACCTGAATGGTTGCACGCAGTGAGTTTGCTTCGGCGTTTGCGCGCAGCATCTGAACGACTGCGCCTGCAGCAATGATCACCGCTATCCCCGCGACTAGTGCCATCCAGCCGGACGGCATTCCACCACGCTCGCTTTTTTGTACTGGAAGGTCATCACGCACACGCGGAACCTGAGACGTTACACTCTTGGGCGGTGCCGGCGGCTTGACTCGAGAGGCAGCGGACGTCGCAACAGTTACGGCGCGGCGGTCAGTGTCCGCGCTGGCGCGTGAAAGCAATCGCGACCTGATTCCCGCTGCACGACCGGGGTTGATCGGGTGCTCGGGAATCAGCTCACCAAGTTGCTTCGTTATAGCTTCGAACTCTGTCAGCTCCGGACCGCACTCGCCGCACCCACTGGCATGTGCGCGCACTCGATCGGCAACGCTCGGCGAAGCCGTACCGAGTGCTACGCTTGCAAGTTCCTCGGCAGCTTCGTCGTGAGTGATATCGCTCATTCTGCCGGCATTTCGACGGCAGTGCTCGGGCGCAATTTCTCGAGAGCCGAACGCATTCTGCCTTTGACCGTAGCGGCTGACTCTCCGGTCAGGTCCGAAATATCAGTCTGGCTCAATCCGCGAAAGTATCCCAGCTCGAGAACTTGGCGCTGGTCTGCCGCGAGGTCGCGAACTGTCCGCAGGAATGACTGCTGTGATTCCTCAGAGCCCGGTTCATCGGCTGACGCGGTCACCAGGTCACCGAACTGCCGCTTGTCCATCAGCAGCTCGTCGCGCTGGCGACGACGTGAACGAAGATGATCGAGTGCTTTCTGTCTTCCAGTCCGTAGCAGCCATTCACGCGGCTCAGACATTTCTGCCAGCTGAGCGGCTTCGTGCCACACTTGCCAGAACGTCGACTCGACGATGTCTTCTGCTACGTCATGGTTACGAAGAAGCTGCATGACCAGCGAATAGACCTGCCGTGAGGTCTGGTCAAACAGGGCGCCGAGAGCGGATACGTCGCCATCGGCAATCTTCCGCAGCAACGCTGCGTCATCGACCTTCCCTGTTGCGTGGGCGACTGGCGCCAGTGGCGTTGGCTGCGGCACGGGACGAATCTACAGTAAGAATGCCGCGTCGTGCAAACGAAATGCGATCAGTACTTGGCCAGGTAGTTATCCAGCTCCCACTGAGACACCTGCGTGATGTATTCCTCCCACTCCATTCTTTTCGCAGCGAGAAAGTGAGTCGTTATGTGTTCGCCAAGAGCGCCTCGAATTACATCATCTTTTTCGAGTTCGTCGCACGCCTCTTCGAGATTGCGCGGCAGGTCATCGATGCGCAAACGCCGCTTCTCCCTGTGTGACATTTCCCAGATGTTCGTGTCCACCGGCTCGCGCGAGTCGGCCTGCGTCTCGATTCCGTCGAGTCCAGCTGCGAGCTGTACAGTCAGCGCGAGATATGGATTCGCGGCCGGGTCAGGTATGCGCAGCTCGATCCGCGTTCCGGCGCCGCGGCGATCAGGAATACGAATCATCGGCGACCTGTTTCGCATGGACCAGGCAACATTTACGGGAGCTTCATAGCCGGGAACAAGGCGCTTGTAGGAATTCACGAGCGGGTTGGTGATTGCTGTGAAACCGCGCGCATGTCTGAGCAGCCCACCTATATAGTATAGGGCGGTTTGGGAGAGCTCCCACTTGGCGTCCACATCCCAGAAAGTGTTTTTCTCGCCCGCAAAGAGCGACTGGTGCGTGTGCATGCCGCTG
>JANLYJ010000363.1:0-1873 GCA_031365555.1 Gemmatimonadaceae bacterium
CTGCCGAGCGACGGGCGATCCGGAAGCAGGATCGCAAAATGGTACAAGCCGAGCCGCCCGCGTCTGGGAACCTGAGCAACCCCTGGCTTTTCGTTCAGCTCAACGATGATCTTGTCGCTGCCATGTGCGGCAAGCGTTGCCAGCGATTGGGTTTGGTCGATTACGCGCAGACCAACGACCCTTTCATAGTAGGCTACAGACCTGGCCAGATCTGCGATCTGGAGGCGCACCTCACCCAAACGAACATCCTCCGGCAGGCGATAGCCCGTCGGAGGAGTCGTGTAGCTGTAGCTCCGATCCGCGGTCGTCATTAGCGAATGCGTGCGGGCTGAAGATCGCCGCGGCGGTTCGCCAGGAACGAATCGACGGAGAACGCACCGGCTCCTGCGATTGCGAATCCGAGGGACGCAACAAGTAGTGTCAATGCGAACTCATATCCGGTTGGCATGAAGAATCCACCTTTGATGTGCACGAATCCTATCGCACCGAGCATGTCCAGCGCCAATCCCAAGCCTACGAGGCGGGTAAGGAATCCAATTATCAGCGCCATTCCGCCGAAGAGCTCGAGCAGCGTAATGAGCGGTGCCATGATGCCTGGGAGAAAGATGCCCATCTGTGTGAACGCACCCGTTGTTCCTGCCATTCCATAGACGAACAGCTTTTGTCCACCATGTGCTACGAAGAGAATTCCAACGATTATGCGCAGCAGCGCAATTGCATACTCTCTCTGTTTGTCCGTGCTCTTGAATAACGACATGACTCTTACCTCTTGTTTGTGTGACTTGCGTCAAGTGAGTGTTACAACACCTTTTAGCCTAAAATTTTTTACCTTGCTCTGTCCCTTGCCTTGGTCAGCAGTTCGGTTAGCGCCTTCAGCTCCTTCTCGGTCATGTGCCCGAGCAATTTCTTTTGCCGCTCGGCGACTACGCCCTCGAGATCCTTCAGCACTTTCTTGCCTGCCGCGGTGATATGGGTAGTGACATGCCGGCGATCTTCCGAATCGCGAACGCGCTCCACCAACCCTGCGTCTTCCATCCTGTCTAGCATGCGCGTCATGTCCGGCATTCGGGTCAACATCCGGTCACGTACCGCGTTTCTGCAGAGCCCCTCAGCTTCGGAACCTTTCAGGATGCGCAGGACGTTGTACTGAGCAGCCGTAATCCCGAATGGTTTGAAAAGCTGGGATCCGTCGTCACCTAGGATCGATGCAGTTCGGACAATATTCAGCATGGCCTCTTCGTATGTGCTGCGAAAAGGTTTGGGTTGCTGGATTTCATCGCGCAGTTCTTTTGCCATGGCCTAATGATAGGTGTTGTAACACTCAGTGTCAAGACACTCATTTTCGGATTTCCTTCGGCTCAACGGTAAGGCTTCCAAAACAGGCTCGGAACGGTCTAGCTTCCCTTTATGAGCGATAAAAGGCGGCCTGTAGTGCATCTCGAGTATCCCGATTGGGTTGAATCGGTTGTCGAGTGGGACCGTGCCTACAGAACAGACGCGGAAAGAATGACCCTGGCTATCGACGTCTCGCGGGCCAACGTCGAGCGTGGTACCGGCGGACCTTTCGGCTCGGCGATCTTTGAATCTGAGTCAGGGAAACTCGTGGCCGTCGGAATGAACAGTGTCGTGCGTCTCAACAACTGCATGCTGCACGGCGAGACTTTCGCCTTCATGATGGCCCAGCAGGTGACAGAGTCGTTCACACTTAACTCGCCTTCCCTTCCGCGGCACGAGCTGCATACCTCCTGTGAGCCGTGCGCAATGTGTCTCGGCGCGACGCTCTGGAGCGGGGTCAGGCGCTTGGTCTGTGGAGCGACCCGCGACGATGCCTTGGCCCTGGGATTCGATGAGGGTCCCGTTTTTCCTGAGTCCT
>JANLYJ010000412.1:0-1633 GCA_031365555.1 Gemmatimonadaceae bacterium
ACTGCAATCTCAGTGACAGCCGGCAGTGAAGCGGGATCGAGTGGGCGCTCAAAGGTCACACGCAGCGTCACCGAATCGTCCAGTGTCACCGTTCCAATGGTTGGTGCAATGCTGTCACGCGCGACCGCGAACAGAGCAACCGTTGTCGAGTCTGCGACCGATACAGACGTTGAATCCCACGCCTCGCGCGCGTCTATGCCACGGTTCTTGTTTTCATCGATCACTCCGCGAACGAGAAATCGTCCGGGCGGGAGGTAGTTCACCCGGAATGTTCCAGCTGAATCTGCGACCGCGACGTACGTGACGCTGTCGGGAAGGGAAATCGCTTCCACATATGCCTGCGCTGCAGCATTCCCGGCGAGCCAGTTCCAGACATTCCCGGAAATCGATCCTGTATGGAGCGAACTGCCGGTAGAGAAAACCGTCTGCGCACCTTTGTTCCGGACGTTGCCGCGCAGGTCGGCAATCCCCGGAAGCATCGTCACCACGTACGTCGTATTGGATCTCCAGCCCTTGCTCGGTCGAACCGTCACATCCTTGCGATGCCAGTCAACTGACGGAGAACCGTCTCGCGGCGAAATAAGAAAAAGCTGGGAGAGGCTTGTGGCTCCCGGCGGACGCTCGGAAACGACTTCGTCGAAATGAAAGATTACTGCAGGGGGTTTTACGCGGGCCCGTCCCGAGTCGGGGACTACGCCTAGCAGGACCGGAGCAACTTTGTCTTCGGGCCCGCCAGGCGGAGTGCCAGGCGACGCACACGCTCCGAGCGCGATCAGGCACCCCGCCAAGGTCAGCTTCCGCACAGCGACCTCAACTTTTCTTCCATCTGTGCTTTGCGTTCAGACCACTCGGCCTGTTTCTGCCGTTCCATCCCGACAACGTTCGCTGGCGCGCGAGCAGTGAACTTTTCATTTGACAGTCGCGCGGTTAGAGCTGTGAGCTGACGATCCAGCTGAGTCAACTCCGTTTTCAGCTTCTCGCATTCGCGATCCACGTCCACCACACCGGCAAGCGGAACGAGAATTTCCGACCCATCCGGCAGGAGAATGTGAGCAGCTGTTTCTGCTGTAGGTCCAATTGCCATGGCTATTGTCGTGCTGCTCAAACGACCAATGATCGCGGCTTCCTGCTCGTACACCTCGCCTGAGTTTTTCGCCACGACGTTGGCCGCAATGTTTTTTCCCGGAGGTATCGCATAATCGGCGCGCAGCTGCCGAAGTGCGATCACCGCATTGCGCACATTCTCGAACTCAGACGCACGCGCGGGAACATCCATCTTCACTGGCCATGATGAAATTGCGATGAACTCTGCCGGGCGTGTTTTGCCGGCTGGCAGTCGCTGCCAGAGCGCTTCCGTAACGAATGGTACGATCGGGTGAAGAAGCCTAAGTGCATTATCGAACACGTGCACAAGAACAGAACGCGCAACTTCCCGATCGGCGCCGTCTTGCATCAATCGTCCTTTCAACGATTCCAGATACCAGTCTGCGAGCTCATTCCAGACGAGCCGGCGTGCCGACTCGGCGTACTCGCTCAATCTCAGTCCGCTTCTTGTCTCTTCTTCGGTCCTCGTGTCAGTTGCAGGACGTGCTGGTCCAAGCGCTAGGTCACTCTCGTCATTGGCTGTGTTTAG
>JANLYJ010000003.1:0-2114 GCA_031365555.1 Gemmatimonadaceae bacterium
AATTTTCCGCCACCCTGGGCGATGCGACCGGCGTCGGCGTGAATGCCCGCAGGGCGTGGAAGGATCTCATCGCTCTGAGCGTGGATGGAGACGAGAACGCCCTGCTCGATCTTTCAGTAGAGCAGCTGTGTGGGCAGATGTCCGCTGCGTTTCAGATGGTATTGGATTATCCGAAACAGTACCGCGACCTGCTGCTCATCGCTGGTTCATTCGCGTCAACTGATGACATGAACGAAATACTAAATACAGACAGGTCGAGAATCGCGCGCGGTGACGGTCCACCTACACCCGAACAGATACGCTGGGCGGATGCGCGCAACCGGCTGACTCACCAGCTACAGCGCGCAGTAGACGGATTTCAGATTGCTACAGGATATCGCTGGACATTCTGGATGAAGATTTCGTCGTTTGTCGTCAGCGCAATTCTCGCAATGCTGGCAGTGCAGACAAAGGGAAGCGGAGTTTTCTCACACGTAGGAGTAATTGCGTTCACTGCAATACTCGCTGGCTTCCTTGCACCGATTGCCCGCGACCTGGCGGCCACACTTCAAAAATTGCGGGGTTAAAATGGCGAAGCCTGAAAAACTCTCAGGCCGCATCATCGGCGCCGCAGCGCTCGCGATGATGTTCTGGGGACTTCCGCTGGTGACCTACTCTCTGTTCGCCATGCTGAACCCTGACAACGATGCAGCGCGCCGCCTTGCACTGACATGGCATAGCAAGAACTCATCGCTGCTGCTCGCATTGACTACGGGGATTGCGCTGCTCGCTCTTGGCAACGATTACAGGCAACGCCGGAGGACAGAATGGACGGTGTCGAGAACGATATTTCTCGGAACGCTTATGGGTGCCGTTCAATGGATTGCTCCCCTTGCGAGGGGTGACCGTGAGGAATTCTGGGTGGTGCGGACCGCGCTTGCCAGTGTGACACTGTTCGGGATGATCGTCCTTACGCGACTCATCGCGCGGGAAGTCGATCGACTCGAAGGCGGCGCATCGAACGAAAACAATGCCGACTGTTAATGAGCTGAGCGTACGCGAGCATGGCGTTGAGGCTGGCGGCTCAGTGGTTACGGCCCATGCAGCTGACGGATCGGACACAATCGAAGGGAAGGGGTGTGCCGTCCTCTTTGTGCACGGATACAATAATTCCCGTTCTGCCGCACGGGGATCTTTCGAGGGGTTTACTACGGCACTCGAAGCTGCAAGCGGCCGGGGCTCGCTTCCCTGGCCTGTGTTCGGAGTGCAGTGGCCCGGTGATGAACCCAACTCGGCGGTCTCCGCGGCCAGCTATCCAGCGAAGATAAAAGTTGCGCAGCGTGCGGCCGAAAAAATATTCGAGCATCTCGCTGGCGTATTTGGACCCGGCGGTGCACCCGTGTTCCTGCACGTAGTAGCACATTCGCTCGGCTGCCGCCTGACGCTCGAGCTGCTCGACAAACTTGCGCGGGGAATGCCAGGTGCGAATGTGATAGTCAATTCTGTCACGCTCATGGCAGCTGCTGTTCCCGTTGGAAAGGTCGAGGGCGACGGGCATCGGAGACGAGGAGTCGAGTCTGCCAATCGCATTTGCGTTCTTCATTCAACGGGCGACGCAGTGCTGCACTGGGCATTCCCGCTCGGCCAGACTGCGGGTGGGGATGGGTTCTTTCCGACTGCGATTGGAAGATTCGGCGGGCCGGGCGGGATCTGGGCGCGTGCTTCGTCGATGTCAGCCGAAGGCAGGCTGTATGGACACAGCAGCTACTGGCAGGGAGGTGAGTCGGCATCAGCCGCGGCGGCGGTTATGGGCGTGGCAGTAGCAAACGCGATTCCTGTAGCGCTCACTCCCGGGCATGAGCTTCCGTCTGCAAACCAGATCGGAGTCCGAACCGTTGCCGTGCGCCGGCTTCCGTAGAACTTCGGGGGCTCGGCAGGGTAGATTTTGCTATATGGATGACGCTGAAAGACTTGTAACACTGTGTGCCTGGTCGAACACGGTCAAGTATGGCGGCGAGTGGGTGAGCTTCGAGAGCTATCTCGAGCAGCGGTTCGGCCTGATGGCAACGCATGGCATTTCCCCCGCTGCTCTGCAGAGACTCGATGCAGAGCTGGACGACGTGCGTTCAGACAAT
>JANLYJ010000007.1:0-4801 GCA_031365555.1 Gemmatimonadaceae bacterium
GGTACGATCCGCGCGCTGAGGTCTATCCGAGGGGCGGCGGCAGACGAAGATGCGTTCGCCCGTCAGAATGAGATCAACGCCGTGCAGAGGGCGGCAAAGGGCATCTGCGAAATAGCATCGTGCGATGCTCCCAGATCTGACGGTCTGATACCAAGTCGTATCGAGGTGGACGAGCTGTTTGCGAAGGCGTTGTTGCTGATGGCAAACGGTCAGTTATTCGCTGCGATCAGAGGCGGTCTGATCCCGCCCAAAATCCGCGTGAGCCCGGCGGGAGACGTGCTTTGCGAAAGAGAAGTATTTGCAAAGCTGCTCGCACCCGGAGCGACCTGGGTTCATTCGCGTGCCCTCAATGAAGCCGACAAGCGGTATGGTAAGCGTAAGGCGTCTGAGGAAGAACCGCCGACCGAACGGTTGGGGTGGAGTGCGGAACTTCGTGCGGCCGTCGAGGGTGAATATCAGGTGTCTGCGGAAGCCTTCGTGGATCTTCAATTCGCTCTAATCCAAGCAGCCGAGAAACGAGGGCAAGGCGTGTTCTTGGCCCGCCATTCCGAGCTGTTGGACGAGCTCCGAAGGAATGACGCTTATCCTCGCGTGGATGCGGCCGGACTGCTTCGAAGGCTCACTCTGCGGTGTAGACTCGCGTGGGACGCAGAGCTTTCCGAGGCAGATCGAGACATCAGCAAGTTCGACCGGAAATACTCCCTTATCAATCGACCGCTTCTTGCGATTGATGGTGACGATGATCCGACAGTGCTCGTTGTTCCGGCATACGTGAGCGATGCCATCATGTATGCGATTTCCGGGCTTCATGAAGGGGAGTTGCAGGGCAATTACTGGGACTCGGCTGTCGCCCGCAGCCACGCCGGTGCAATGGCAAAGGCAAATGGGGAGGAGTTTGAGAAGTCGGTGGAAGATCGTTTGAATGAGCTGGGCCTGAAAGCTCGGATGCGATGCAGCTTGTCGGCCTTGCTCAATGAGAAGGTGGACCCGCAATACGGCGATATTGATGTCTTCGCGATCGCCAAGGACAAACAAACTTTGTGGGTGATCGAAGCCAAGAACTTGAGGCTCTGCCGGACGGAGACGGAGGTAGCTGCTCGGCTCTCTGAATATCGAGGCCGGATGATCAAGGATTCAAAAGGTAGAGAGAAGCCCGACAAACTGCTGAGGCACGTTCGCCGCGTCGAGTATCTTCGCGCAAGGCTTCCGGCTCTTGCTAAGAACTTGAAATTGGACAGGCTGCAAGCCGTCAAAGGACTGCTGATTGTCGATGCGCCGCAGCCTATGAACTTCCATATGCTGGATCAGTTGGCAGATGCGGAGAGCGTGTTCCTCGACGCAATCACAACGTTCAAGTTTGATCATTAGTGGTGGACTTACGCTTACGGGTACTGCGCTGCGATGTTTCCGGCGTGAGCCTCTCGACAGATCGATGTTGCCTTGTCAAATCGGGCATCCGTCAACTCTCGTTCTCGATCCTAGTCGCGATCTCGTTCAACTCCTTCGCTAGGACATCGTAGATCCGGTCAAGGAGCAGTCCGTAGCCGCCTCCTTCCTCACCCGGCTTGATCCCGAACCTCTTGAGTTCCTCCTGCAGGCGCTTGGCCCGGTCATTGGCACGGTGCGCCTTCAGAATTCTCACGTCATGCAGAGCAAACAGGTGCTCGATCGGTTGTGCGGGCTTGGTGCCGTCGGCCTTCAGGCGTTCCCAGACCGCGGCGCCGTCCTCCTGCAGTGTTAGACCGACCGCGTCCGCGACCTGGGCAAGGCACACGATGCGGTCAAGCAGCTTCAGGCTGCGCATATTCTTGATCGCATCGCCCGGCACGCCGACCGCCAGCAGTGTCTTGCGCAGGTTGCCTTCCCCGATTCCTTCGAGGATGAGCTTCTCAAGACTCAGGCACCGATCCAGAAAAACTTCCGCCGTCATCGCCAACGGGACGTGCCGCGCGACCGCCTCGGCCACGTCGAATGTCCACCAGCCATGGTAGTCTAGCGCGGCGCGCCGTAACCCGACGAAGTCCTCCGGCGGGATCTCCACCTTTACAGTATGAGCAAGAGCCGACACTGCTTCGCCTAGCCTGACCATCCCGTAGACCAAATCCTCCGCGCGGCTGGCGATATTGCGCTCCTCGTTTGCCGCTGAACAGGCTGTCAGCGGAAGCGGAGCGACGGCATAACGATGCCAGTGCCGCGTCACGGCGTCCGGAACACCCTCGTAGAGCTTCTTAATCTCGATACGGATCAAATTTCTGCTAACCCTTGAGCAGAAGCCAACGCCCCACTGCGTTCCATGCGAGACCGATCCGCTCTTCGGATTGATGCTGAATTCAGGCCGACATTCGTAGGCCGCCAGTACCGTGTCATCTACATAGGCATACGCCAACGCATCGAGTCCACGTGCTGCGTCGTTGGTCACCTCTCTGTCGTTGCCCGGCCACTTCAAACCTTGGACATCCAGAGAATCCTCACTGATCGGCACCGCACCGGGCTTTGCCAGCAGACGGGCTCCCCAAACCTGCGCGCACACCGTCTGCTTATCTCCAACCGCTCGACCCAGCTGAAAACGCCGGTCCACGAATGCAATCTCAACGCCTTCCTTGCCCTTCAGGGCGCCCTCCGTCACCTTGTCGATCGCGCTCCAGCGCATCTCCCAGTAGATCTGCACGAGTGCCATGTGCCGCAGTGACAGGTAATCTTGCAGGTAGTCCTTCGCGATCTTCACATAGGCATGCGTGCCCCGCGGGAAATCCCATACCGAAGGCTCCGTGACGGTCGCTACATTGGGTCGCGGCGCCTGCGGATCGTCCCAGTGCACCGCGCCGTCGTTGATCCCTCGCGGCACGAGACCGTAGGTCATCAGAAATCCAGGATCCAGCTGCAGCACGGTCTTGTCGTGGGACTGCCAGCTCAGCACGAGCGGCTCATAGGTACGGTCCGGCAGTCCCCGCGCGTCGACCCAGAATTTCGGGGTGTGTGGGTGATCGGCGCGGTAGAATGGCAAAGGCCCGCTGCTGCTGACCTCGTGATCGAGACCGGTCGCAGACGCCATGACCGCGTCCAGTCTGTCGACAGGGATCAGCACCGTGAACGCGCGCCGTTGTCCGCAATGCTGCCCGTCTTCGAACGACTTGACCTCTGCGACCATCACGTCTGCATGGTCCCAGGGCGCATCCTTGACAATGTGCGTAAGCGATTCCGGCCACCAACTCTCGTCCATCGCCACTCTCCAAACGGAATTCATCATGCGAAACTCGCATCACGCGGTCAACAGAGACCGACACGTAGTCGGTTATGGGGCCGTGCCCTCGAGCGCATGCCAGCTCATATCAGAGTTTGCTACCGACTACCGAACGGGCATGCACTCTTGCGCGATGCCTCCGTTTCCGGATGTGCAGCGTGGTGCAATACGATGTGGTTGAGGACCAGCCGACGGATGTCGGCTCCTGTATAATTCTGCCAACAGGGCTACGGGCGAGAAGGGCAAGGAGCGGAGGGCCTGACAGCTAGTTCTTGAGGTTCTGCAAGAGCTTTGTCAGTTCGTCGCGGTCCGAGCCTGGGGGCATCATCGGAAGCGGTTTGCGCAAATCGGTACCAGCGAGGCCGGTATTATTTGCTCGAATATAAGCAAACCCGCGGCTGACCAGCGCCTTATAGCTATTTGGGTCGAGTCGGATCGCTTCCGTCAGATCGGTGATACCCTGATCCTGTCTCCCACCAACGCTGTAAGCTTGTCCTCGAATACGCAACGCCTCGCCTCTCATCTCAGGCGGCTGCGAACTATCTCCGCTCATGCGTGAACAAGCGAAGATAAGCGTTGTTGTGTCCCCGCCGCCGCTTCGAAAGCACGCATCATACTCGGCCATGCTGGATTGGCTAATCGCGGGAGTTGCGGCAAGTAGGCCGAGTACAATGACCGCGACTAAGTTGGAATTTCCACAATACTGTATGGCACGCATGACCCTCCGCATTTTTCGCTCCGCTAGTCACTTTGACCCATGGCGTAGTCACAGCGATGGCAGCGAGCTACCCCTCGAATAGTGCAAGCTGCACGAGCCGTGTCAATGTCCGAAACGGGTCACCTGCTGCCGGTCGCGGCGCTATGAACTTGACCGGAATTCAATCAATAGCAGACATGATCCGCTGCACCGCTTGACTCCGACGACGCGGTCGAGCGAATTTCCGCTTCTGTGAAGGGTTTCGGACGACGGCCCGCCGGAGATTGCCGCACGCACTTGGGCCGTCGTCGGAAAGCCTCCAGGGAAGGAACCAGCGAGAGGTGTGAGAATGCTCTATCCGCGCACTATGGGGATTTCTCCGCCGCTGCAGGATTGAGCGATGCGTGCCTTCGATCGGCGATGTGTTCACGCACGGGCGTTGACAGCGTTCGTTGCACAATCTGACGGATCTGCAGCGTGTGCGTAGCCACGAGCTTGGAGGTTGGTCGCTGATTTTGCGGTGATTTTGGCTTCCAAGGACGAGCATCGCCGGAGCCGGCGCTCACCCGCTTTCGAAACCGCAGCTTAAAGTTGGCATGAGCGCAGCGATCCTTCTCATGACGTGTCGATCCTGATTATGGTTGGCGCGGGAGACGGTCTTTGGCGCGGCGTTTCTCCGCGCTCAAAGGTCTCGACGATGCGCATCGGCGCTCCGCAGCATGGACAACGCCGGATAGGCTCTTCGGCTTCTGCCTGATCGTGGCGCTCCCTTGCCGGTTCGCTCGCTTCGAGAAGCGTCCGCATGCGCACGAGGTTCTCTTGCCTAGCCGTTCCAGCGAACAAACCGTAGTGGCGGATACGAT
>JANLYJ010000031.1:0-7588 GCA_031365555.1 Gemmatimonadaceae bacterium
GAACAGTAGCGGGCGGTGCAGGTGCCGTAACGCCTGGGACTGGCAAGGGCGAGAAGAAGTCGAAGACGCCCGCGCTCGACCATTTCTGCCGCGATCTGACGCAGCTTGCGTCGGAGGGCCAGTTGGATCCGACGATTGGACGCGCAAAGGAAATCGAGCGCGTCATGGAAATTCTCACGCGCCGGAAGAAGAACAATCCCGTTCTCATCGGAGAGCCTGGTGTAGGCAAGACTGCGATCGTTGAAGGTCTGGCCCAGCTAATTGCGAGCGGTAATTGCCCGGATTCGCTGCGCGACCACCGCGTCCTGTCACTGGACATGGCTGCTGTGATTGCAGGCACCAAATATCGCGGTCAGTTCGAGGAGCGCTTGAAGGCCGTGATGAATGAGATCGCCCAGAATAAGCAGATCATCCTGTTCATCGACGAGCTGCACACGCTTGTTGGAGCAGGTGCCGCTGAAGGTGCGATCGATGCGAGCAACATGCTTAAGCCCGCGCTTGCGCGTGGCGAGCTGCAGTGTGTTGGCGCGTCAACGCTCAACGAGTATCGCAAGTACATCGAAAAGGACGGGGCACTAGAGCGTCGTTTCCAGACCGTGATCGTAGAGCCGCCTTCGATCGATGAGACCATCGAGATTCTGAAAGGCCTGCGCTCCAAGTACGAAGACCACCACAAGGTCACGATTCCCGATGCCACCCTTGTGAGCGCGGCGAAAATGTCTGAGCGGTATATCACTGACAGGTTCCTGCCGGACAAGGCGATCGACGTTATTGACGAAGCTGGAGCGCGTGCCCGACTGGCGACCCAGGCTTTGCCGCCTGAAGTCACAGAGCTCAAGGCGCAGCTCGAAGGTGTCAACACCGAGAAAGAAGCAGCTGTTCGCGACCAGAATTTTGAGCGCGCTGCATCGCTGCGCGATCGTGAGCGGGAGCTGCAGGGCGACATCAGACGCAAGCAGGAAGAGTGGGAGAAGCACAGGCAGTCGCACAGGCCGGTACTCGGCGAAGAGGAAGTGTCCTTCATCGTGAGCCGGTGGACAGGTATTCCTGTGATGCGCCTGCGCGAAGCGGAGACTGCACGTCTGCTCCGCATGGAAGACGAGCTGCACGCGTCAGTGGTTGCGCAGGATGAAGCGATCAAGGCACTTGCCCGCTCGATTCGTCGCAGCCGCGCCGGTCTCAAGGATCCGAACCGTCCAATCGGCTCATTCATTTTCTCGGGCCCGACCGGCGTAGGAAAGACCGAGCTCGCGCGTTCGCTCGCAAAGTTCCTGTTCGCTGATGCAAGTGCGCTGATCCGCGTTGACATGAGCGAGTACATGGAAAAGTTCTCCGTATCACGCCTGATTGGTGCCCCTCCGGGATACGTTGGATACGAAGATTCCGGAACACTCACCAAAGCCGTGCGACGCAAACCTTACAGCGTGGTGCTGCTCGATGAAATCGAAAAGGCGCACCCTGATGTGTTCAACATCCTGCTCCAGGTTCTGGATGAGGGACACCTGACGGACAACTATGGCCGGGTGATCGACTTCAAGAACACAGTCGTCATCATGACTTCCAACGTTGGCGCCAAGGATATCACCCGCAACCGCACCATGGGCTTCGGTTCGGCTGACCAGAAGAACAGCTTCGAAAGAATGTCGGAAAAGGTGAAGGAGGAGATGCAGCATGTCTTCAATCCAGAATTCCTCAACCGACTTGACGATGTGATTGTGTTTCATCCGCTGGCGGAAGAGCACATCGCACAGATTGTCGGAATTCTGCTCAAGGATGTGCAGAAGCGTCTTGGAGACGAGGAGCTGACCCTCAAGCTCACACCGGCCGCCTCGACGTTCCTGACGAAGCATGGTTACGACGAGAAGTTCGGCGCGCGTCCGCTGAAGAGAGCGATTCAGCGGTACATCGAGGATCCGCTTTCCGAGAAGATTCTGCTCGCAGAATTTTCGAAGGGGGATGAGATCGAGGTGGACGTTGCAGCTGAAGGGGAGAGGCTGGAGTTCAAGGTTCTTTCGGGAACGCCGAAAGCATAGGCATGCGTGTGGAGGGTGGAAAAACGCCGGGCGATTGCCCGGCGTTTTTGTTAACTGCCACTTAAGAACTACCAAGCTGGGAGCAGCTCGCTTGAAGCTTGGTGCTCGGAGCCGCTCCAAGCTCCTTGCTTGCCGCTAGCTGCTCCCAGCTTGGTCGTTCTTAAGTGGTAGTAAAAAGCAACGATCCTCGACCTGACCGTGTCGAAACTTTAGCCCGACTTATCAGGACCTTAGGCCCACAATTCGTGTATATTTCACCTATGCATCGCACAGCAATCACCCTGCTCGCTTTACTAGCGGCAGGGTCTCCCGTTTTAGCCCAGGACGCTCCCGAAGGCGCTTGCTCCAAACCCGATTCGATCGGTGTGAGGGGCAATGTGCGCATTCCCGAATCAGTCATTCGTGGATATGCAGCACTGACGCCTGGTGTGCAGCTGTCATTTCGTGATGTTCAGCGCTCGATCAAGGCTGTTTTTGCCACAGGTCAGTACGACGATGTGAAGGTCGTTTGTGC
Source organism: Gemmatimonadaceae bacterium (assembly GCA_031365555.1). Classification (GTDB taxonomy): domain Bacteria; phylum Gemmatimonadota; class Gemmatimonadetes; order Gemmatimonadales; family Gemmatimonadaceae; genus UBA4720. The sequence continues at coordinate 2,548 of JANLYJ010000031.1, forward strand.
GCAGGCCGGTGGGAAGAACGTTCTTGTGGTCGAAGTCAAAGAGCGTCCGGTCCTCCAGTCGTTCAAGGTCATCGGAGTCGATCGACATTAGCCCAAGGACATCAAGGAGCGCCTCGAGCTCGCGGTTGGGATTCCCGCAGATCCGGCCAAGATCGCCGCGGGAATTACGCGCGCCGACTCGCTGTACGAATCCAAGGGCTACTATCTCGCGCGCATATCGGTTGACAGTGTCATCACTAAGGGTCAGCTGAACATCACCTACCGCGTGGACGAGGGACGCAGGCTCGCAATCTCAGGTGTGCGAATCAACGGTGCGAAAGCGATCCCTGCGAGCGACGTCGTGAGCGTGATGTCAATCAAGCCGGAAGGATTCTGGTTTTTCCGCACGGGCGAGTTCGACGACGTCAAGTACGCGACAGACCTGAGCGAAAGCATTCCTCGACTTTACGGAAGCCGCGGATTCCTGGACTTCAGGATTCTCAGTGATTCACTCATCGTCGACCGCGAGCATGGAAAGGCCGTCGTGGACATCACTGTCAGCGAAGGACAGCGGTACTCGATCGGCAGCTTCGAAGTTCTTGGCAATCGCCGGTTCTCGACAGCGGAAGTGAACAACTTCTATCCCTTCGGCTCGAACAGCACGACGACGCTCACGCAGCGCGCGACAGGAATCATCCGCCGCGCTTACAAGAATCCGCCGAACACTTTCGATGAAGGTCGGTGGAGCGAAGCGGAAGACAAGCTAAGGGAAGCGTACAACGACGAAGGCTACATCTACGCACAGATCCGCCCCATTGTAGATCGTGGTGTGGATGCACAGGGTCGGCCAGTCGTGAACCTTCGCTGGGAAATCGAGGAACGCACTCCCGCGATTATCAATCGCATCGAAATCGCCGGCAACGACTACACGACTGAATCCTGCATCCGCGAGCAGATTGTTCTTGCACCGGGACAGGTTTTCAATCGCGCATTCCTGATTCGCAGCTATCAGAACATCTCGAACATGAACTTCTTCGAGTCGCCAATGACTGCGCCGGAAACGCGGCCAGTCGGGGATCAGGGCGACGTGGATATCGTCTTCAAGGTCAAGGAAAAGAGAACCGGCAACATCAGCTTTGGTGCCTCCATGGGTCAGGGAACCGGTGTTGGCGGATTCGTTGGACTCGACCAGCCAAACCTGCTTGGCAAGTGCAAGCGCGCACAGCTGCAGTGGCAGTTCGGTCAGTACATCAACGATTTCAACCTGACCTACAGCGATCCGAACATTCAGCAGACACGTATCTCCGGACAGGTGTCGGCATACCACACCCGTTCGCAGTACCAGATCGCAGACCTTGGCCGCTCGACTCGCACAGGCGGACAGGTCCAGGTCGGCCTTCCAATTCCGAATTCGCTGTACAGCAGAGTCCTCGTTTCATATGGCGGTGAAGCTGTGCGTTACGGCGATTCAGGCTTGCTCGGCACCGTAGCCAACGCCTGCAGTAACTGCTTCCGCTCCACGCTTGGTGTGACGGGCTCGCACGACACACGTATCGGACTTCCGTTCCCGGTGGACGGCGGAACGCAGACTGTGATTGCGCAGTTTAACGGTGGTCCGCTCGGTGGAACTGCCGCATTCCAGAAGTACACGACGGAGCTCAGAACCTATGCACCGATCGCTTCGCTCGGCGCAGGCGTGATGGGATCCGGAATGACGGTCGTGCTCGGTCTCACAGCACGTGCTGGAGCCGTGTTCGGCGATCCTGGTCCATTCCGGTACACCCAGGCATTCTCGCTCGGTGGAACCCAGTATGGTGAGCCGCTGCGCGGATACGAGGAGTTCTCGATCACGCCAAACGGTTTCGATGCAACACAGGGCGGTGGACAGCGTGCAAATCCGGAATCATTCGGAAATGCCTTCTTTGCAGGCACTGCTGAAATCGGTCTTCGCGTCAGCCAGTCGCTTTATCTCAATTCGTTCTTCGACGCCGGCAATGTATGGAACAAGCCGCGTGAATTTGATCCAACCCGTCTGTTCCGCGGAGCAGGATTCGGAGCAGCGATTATCAGTCCGCTTGGACCGCTTGGCATCGATCTGGGGTATGGGTTTGATCGTGTCGATGCGTTTGGACGTCCGACTCCAGGCTGGAAAATGCACTTCAAGCTCGGACAATTTTTCTAAACCACTCTCGGGGTAACAATGCGTTTTCTCATCAAGTCGGCGACAGCAGCCCTCGTCACCACAATCGTTCTTGCAGGAGCCGCGTCTGCTCAGGCTGCGCCGAAGCTTGGCTATATCAATTCATCGCAGATTCTCGCCGACGCACCTGGCCGCGCGGAAGCTGAAGCTCAGTTCGAGAGAGAAGTTGGCGCCTATCGCCAGCAGCTCCAGAGAATGAGCGATTCGCTGCAGCAGATGGATTCAGTCTTTCAGCGCGAAGCGCCGCGTCTCGACAGCGCCACACGCATCACTCGCCAGAAGGCGATCGCGGAGCGTGAGTCCAGCTATCAGGTCCGCGCCAACACACTGAACCAGCAGATGCAGGGCCGTCAGGCGGAACTCGTTCGTCCGATCATGGAACAGCTTCAGAAAGTTCTCGAGGCGCTTCGCACCGAAGAGAAGTATGCAATGATTTTCGACGTTGCAGCTGGCTCGGGAAGTGTTGTCGTGTCAGCTGACAAGACACTGGACGTCACTGCAAAGGTTCTCGCACGCCTCAAGGCGGCAGGCGCCCCTAAGCCGGGCAGCACCCTGCTGAATCAGCCCGCAGGAGTTACACGCAAGTAAGTGAGCTCCACTACTGAGAATGGCAAAGCCGGCGGTGAGGGTGTTCGCACTCTCACCGCTTTGGCCATTTCAGAGCTAGTAAAGGGAGAGCTTCGTGGTGACGGAAAGGTCACCGTGAGCGCAGTCGCTCCGCTCGACCGCGCAGACAAAACCCAGGTTTCCTTTCTTGGAAATGCGAGATACACAGCGATTGCGGCGGATACGAAAGCCGGCGTCGTGCTTGTCTCCAGCGAACTCGCTGATTCCGTCGCGAATGTGCCAGTCCGCATCATCGTGGAAAAACCGAATGAAGCAGTGCTCGTGCTGCTGCCATTCCTCTATCCCGAAGCAGAGCGCGTAGCTTCGATACATCCGACCGCAGTCATCGGCCGCAGGGCCAGGCTCGGTAAGAATGTCGTCGTCGACGAGTATGCGATCGTCGGTGACGGCGCAGAGCTTGGCGACAATGTGTGGATTGGGAGTCACGCTGTGGTCGGCGACGGAGTGAAGGTTGGAGCGGGCTCGCGGCTCTTTCCACACGTCACGCTGTATTCGGGCGCCGAGGTTGGTGAGCGCGTCCTGCTGCACTCAGGGGTGTGCATCGGAAGCGATGGTTTCGGCTACGTGCAGCGCAACAACGCGCACGAAAAAATTCGACATGTGGGTCGCTGCGTCATTGGCAATGATGTAGAAATCGGTGCGAACACGACCATCGACCGGGGCAGCGTCGATGACACAGTGATTGGCGCCGGCACCAAGATCGACAACCTCGTGCAAATCGGGCATAACTGCAGGATTGGACGGATGTGTCTGATCATGGCTCAGGCGGGAATTGCCGGATCAGTGCGCATTGAGGACGGATGCATCATCGCGGGACAGGCAGGACTGGGCGGCCACATTACCATCGGCAAGGGCGCGCGCATCGCCGGCCAGGCTGGAGTGTTTGGAGATGTTCCAGCGGGCGAGTCCTGGTCGGGATATCCGGCGAGGCCGCACAAGGAATCGCTGCGGACAACTGGCGCGCTCTTCAGGCTTGCGGGAATGCTCAAGCGAATCGAAAAGCTTCTCGACGAGAAAGAAAAAAGTTGAGCCGTCGAACCGTTGCGAGCTCCTCAACACTCGCAGGAGTTGGTCTTCACCTTGGTCAGCCTTGCACACTCACATTCCTTCCCGCGAAACCGGGAAGCGGAATCTCGTTTGCGCGGAGTGACCGGCCCAAGTCTCCTGCCATTCCTGCGCGCGTCACCGAGGTCACGGCCAGCGAGCGCAGGACGCAGATTGGAACCGGAGACGCTGCCATTCATACAGTGGAGCATGTTCTTGCAGCTGTGGGTGGGCTTTCTATCGACGATCTTCGCATCGAAATGGATGGGCCCGAGCCGCCGATCATGGATGGCAGCGCGGCTCCATTTCTCGAAGCGCTGACAAAGGGCGGAATCAAGGAGCAGGGCGGGGAGCCCGACTTTCTCCGCCTTACAGAATCCGTGCGAATCATCGATGGCTCTTCAGTTTACGAAGCGCATCCGGCCGATGATCTGCAGCTGGATGTAACCATTCAGTTCGATCATCCCAAAATCGGAAAGCAGCACGGCCGATACACGGTCACTGAAGAGTCGTTTCGAAAAGAGCTTGCTGGCGCCAGAACCTTCGGTTTTGTGCGCGAAGTTGAGGCCTTGAGGGCGAAGGGGCTCATTCAGGGCGCGTCGCTTGACAATGCGGTCGTGCTGGATGATTCTGACCTCGTAAGCGGTCCCCTTCGTTGGGACGATGAGTTCGTGCGCCACAAGGCCTTGGATTGTGTAGGAGACCTGGTCCTGGCAGGCGCTCGTGTAAAGGCCAGGATCGTTGCAGTGAAGCCAAGTCACCGCGGCACTGTTACCTTAGTTCGCGAGATGGTAAAAGCCGCCGTAAAGGAGAAGAGGGTGAAGACGTACTCAGTCGACGACATAATGAAGGTGTTGGCTCACCGCTATCCCTTTCTCCTTGTTGACCGGATCATCGAGGTCGATGAGGAGAACAAGCGGATCGTGGGCCTCAAAAACGTCACGATCAATGAGCCCTTCTTTCAGGGACATTTTCCCGGACATCCGATTATGCCAGGCGTCCTGATCATCGAAGCGATGGCTCAGGTTGGCGGGATGCTGCTCATGAGCTCGCTCAAGGATGTGGAAAGCAAAGTGGTGTACTTCATGTCACTCGATAACGTGAAGTTCAGGAAGCCCGTCAGGCCGGGCGACCAGATACGGTTTGAGCTGGAGCTCGTGCAGGTACGCGGGCCTGTGTGCAAGATGCGCG
>JANLYJ010000033.1:0-3831 GCA_031365555.1 Gemmatimonadaceae bacterium
CGCCATTCGCGGCGTCGATACCGTACAACGCGGAAGCCTCTGGACCTTTAAGGACGACGAGACTTTCAATGTCCTCAGGGTTCATATCAGCCGAGCGGTTGGTGAAATCAACCCCGCGATTGGCGACGTCTGTCGCGGTGCTCAAAGCCGAAGCGAGGTTATTGGTATTTATCGTCTTGTTATCGAGCGGAAGACCATCAACGATCATGAGCGGCTGGTTGCTGCTGCTGATCGAACTGACTCCGCGAATGATGATCTGTGATGATGCACCGGGGACGCCGGACGAGCTCGTCACCTGTACGCCTGCGACGCGTCCCTGCAACGAGTTGATGAAATTTTCCCGCTGCGTCGAGGCAATGTCGGTCCCTGACACCGTCTGCTGCGCTGTTCCGAGTGAGCGCTGCTGAATCGTTTCACCTAGTGCAGTGACCACTACTTCATTGAGCGACGTCGGAACGGCGCGGAGCACGAAATTCTGGCTTGCGCTTGCAGCGACGTTTAGTGCGACCCGCTGCGGCGAATATCCAACGCGGCGCACGCTGAGGAAACCCGAGCCTAGAGGAGCTCCGGCAATGACGTATGTACCGTCAATACCTGTTTGTGCCCCAACCGTAGTCCCTTCAACACGAATCTGTGCTCCAGCGACTGGCGAACCATTAGCCCCGTCGGTGACTCGGCCCCTAATCGTCCCGGTGCTCTGTGCAACAGAGAGGGAGGGAATCGCAATCAAAGCGACTGCGACCAAACTCGTCAAAACACGACGCAATGCCATGGTGCCTCCAAATGGATTTTCTAGATGGTGACGCGAACCTATCATATTCCCCGTATAGAGGGATGTCAAACGATTTGAGAGTTCGCTTTGGTACGATGGGTTGCGCCATCTGACTTCTTTGAATCTTATGGCGTGAAAGGGGTGGAGACCGGTGAGAACAACATTGCCAGGCACTCTCGCGCTTTTTTTGGAAAACTGCACACTGCTCTCTTTTGTCCGCGCGCAGTTAACCAAAAATGAAAGGCACACAAGGCTCAAAGTCGTTCCCTCACCGGTCTCACCGGTCTCCTGTCCAGCTACACTTCTTGAACGACGAAGAGGTGGTGGAAACGCCGCGGAATTTGCCCCATACTATAGATATGTCCGTCAACCGCCTTCGACGCTCCGCCATCGCCTTCGGGCTTTTTTCTTCGATCACCGGGTGTGTGACGCTCCCGAAATCGCTCGAACCCTTTGTGGCAACCGCTAACAGACCACTCGGGAAATCGTACCCGGGAATAAGCGCTCCACTCACGCGTCGAGACAGTATTTGGGTGGAAACGACACTTGCTGCACTTTCGCTGCGCGAGAAAGCCGGTCAGCTGATCATGCCATGGGTTGGCGGCGAGTACGCAGCGGTCGGATCCCCCGAATACGAACAGGTTCGGAAATGGGTGGACGATGACAAAGTCGGCGGCCTGGTTTTGTCCATCGGAATGCCACTGAGCTACGCCGCAAAGCTCAATGAAATGCAGCGGCATTCGCAACTTCCACTGCTTATCGCTTCCGACATGGAAAATGGCGCGGGCATGCGAATGGGAAATATTTACGCTTTCCCATCGTTACTGGCCCAGGGAGGAGGAACAGTGTTTCCGCCCGTCATGGCCCTCGGCGCGACAGGATCTGCAGATCTGGCTTACAAGCTCGGCGTAGTTCTCGGTCGCGAAGCGCGAGCCGTGGGTGTTCACATCAATTTTGGGCCCGTGCTCGATGTGAACTCGAACCCGCTAAACCCGATCATCAATACTCGCTCCTTCGGCGAAAATCCGGACGCCGTCAGTGCTTTGGCTACTGCGTACATTCGCGGCGCACGCAGCGTGGGACTGATGACCACGGGAAAACATTTCCCCGGTCACGGTGATACGGGAACTGATTCGCACATCGATCTCCCAGTCATTACAGCAGATCGTGAGCATTTGAACAGGGTGGACTTCCCTCCTTTCCGGGCGGCAATCAAGGAAGGGATCGATGGAATAATGACGGCGCACATCGCTGTCACCGGTGTGCTCGGCGACAGCGCGCCGCCTGCGACACTATCTCCCGTTTTCATGACGCAGATTCTCCGCAATGAGCTCGGCTTTCGCGGACTGCTTTTCACAGACGCGATGACGATGGGCGGCGTTTCGCGAAAGTATGGCGCCACAGAACCATTGATACTCGCACTCAACGCAGGCGCTGACATTCTTTTGATGCCGCATGGTGTGTCGGAAGCGATTGCGACGATCGTGAATGGCGTAGAGACCGGCCGGGTTAAGCAGTCACGACTCGATGACGCTGTTCGTCTGATACTCCGGACAAAAGCGAAAGCGGGATTGATCGACGGACGACTCGTTTCTCTCGCGGCCGTTGATTCCATCGTGAACATTCCGGAAAACGCAGCTGCTGCAAGAGAGGTCGCCGAGAAATCAATCACGCTCGCGCGCGACAACCTGAACATTGTGCCGTTGCGGAAGGAAGACCGACGGATATTGTCGATCACATACGCTGGTTCTTCTGATGTAATTGCCGGCCGGGTGTTCAACGACGAGCTCGCTTCTCCGAGCCGGACTGTGCGGCGCATGTCTGTTGATGCACGAACGTCTGAGGCCGAATGGACTGCACTGCGCGCGGCCGCCGATTCGTTCGATGTTGTGCTCGCGTCGGCATACGTGATTCCGGTTGAATCATCTGGAAGCGTGCAGATAAGGGGCGGGTATTCCGGATTTATTGAATCGCTGGCCGCAGCAGGAAAAAGAGTGGCAGCTATTTCGTTCGGAAGTCCGTACCTGCTTTCTGCATTTCCGTCTGTGCCGACATATCTCCTCGCCTGGGGCGGAGCGCCCCTCAGTCAGAGGGCCGCAGCACAGGCGATACTCGGCAGGAATGCAATCGCAGGTCACCTGCCTGTGTCACTGCCCCCGTCGCTGAAAGCAGGCGACGGCCTAATGCGCGACGCGCGAAAAACAGGAGCGGATCAATAGTGACAACAATGAAGTCAAAACTGATTTTGGGAGTTGTGCTACTCGGCGCATGCACGCGTGCGCCGGTGACGGCGCCGATTCCTCTGCTCACGCAGATGCCGCCGGCTTTGGAATGGGCGAAACCTGAAGATGTTGGTTTCAGCCGTGATCTCAGTGCAAAGATCGATTCGGTAATTGCGTTTGCACTGACGGACGGCGAAGCGCCGGGAGCCGCGGTCGCTGTAGCCCGACATGGCCGGCTGGTACACATGAAAGCGTACGGCAAAGTGGCAAGAACGCCTGGCTCAGCGGATGTAACAGTCGAAACGATGTACGACATGGCCTCGCTCACCAAGGTCGTTGCGACAACGACGCTCGCAATGATGCTGGAGGATCAGGGCAAGCTGGACCTGAGGCGAACCGTCGCGTCGTATGTCCCGGAGTTCAACGCTCCTGACAAAGCGGGCATCACAGTGAAGATGATTCTCACCCACACGGGTGGGCTCGAAGCTGACGTACCACACGTGCGAACCTACAAGACCCGCCAGGAAATTTTCGATTCGGTGAATGTCAGGCCGCTTCGGTATCAGCCCGGCAACGGGATGATCTACAGCGACCTGGACCTGATCATGGTTCAGACTGTCATAGAAAGAATTGCGGGGCGATCGCTGGATTCGCTGGCGCATGACTGGATTTTCGCGCCGCTTGGAATGACCAACACGATGTTCAATCCCGATACAACGATGAAAGACAGAATCGCTGCTACGGAACGTGATTCTGCGCGTGGACTGATATGGGGGGTCGTACACGACCCAACGGCCTGGGTGATGGGCGGCGTCGCAGGTCACGCGGGACTGTATT
>JANLYJ010000038.1:0-5607 GCA_031365555.1 Gemmatimonadaceae bacterium
CTAAAAGCCCCGTTCCAGCCCGCAGGTGACCAGCCGCGTGCAATCGCAGAGCTTTGCAAGGGGCTGGATCGAGGCGACCGGTTCCAGACGCTGCTTGGCGTGACGGGATCGGGAAAGACGATGACAGTTGCAAATGTCATCCAGCACTTTGGCCGGCCGACTCTCGTCATCTCCCACAACAAGACGCTCGCGGCACAGGTGTATGGCGAGCTCAAAGGTTTTTTCCCAGGTAACGCGGTCGAATATTTCGTTTCGTATTACGACTACTATCAGCCTGAAGCGTACGTGCCGTCGTCCGACACGTATATCGAAAAAGACGCTTCCATCAATGAGGACATCGACCGCCTGCGGCTGCGCGCAACGTCGAGCCTCATGGAGCGTGACGACGTAATCATCGTGGCCACTGTCTCCGCCATCTACGGACTCGGCGATCCGGTGAACTACCGCGAGCAGATGGTGAAGCTGCAGAAGGGTCAAAGAATCGCACGCGACGAAATTCTGCGGTCACTCGTGAAGATCCAGTATTCACGCAACGACGTGGCGTTTGAGCGTGGGACATTTCGTGTTCGCGGCGACACAGTCGAAATTCTTCCGGCGTATGAGGAGCAGGGTGTTCGTGTGGAAATGTGGGGCGATGAAATCGAGAAGATTTCCAAGATCGATCCACTCACAGGCGAGGCGATAGCCAACCTCGAGCGGGCTGCGATCTATCCTGCGAAACACTTTGTGACTTCGCGTCCGACCATCGAGCGCGCGATCGTTGCAATCCGCGCCGAGCTCGGGGAGCGTCTGCAGGAACTCCGCGCAACGGGGAAACTTCTTGAGGCACAGCGGCTCGAGTCGCGCACGAACTTCGATATCGAGATGATGCTCGAGATCGGAACGTGCGCGGGAATCGAGAACTACTCGCGCCATCTTTCCGGGCGACAGGTCGGTGAGCGCCCTGCATGCCTGCTCGACTACTATCCGGAAGATTTTCTCGTTGTGGTGGACGAGTCGCACGTCTCACTTCCGCAGATTGGCGGAATGTTCAACGGTGATCGTGCGCGAAAGCTCACGCTCGTAGACTACGGTTTCCGCCTGCCAAGCGCGCTCGACAACCGTCCGCTTACCTTCGACGAGTTCCTCGCACTTACGCCGCGGGCAATCAACGTGTCCGCTACGCCCGGTGACATCGAGCTGAAGCTTTCCGAGGGCGCAGTCGTCGAGCAGATCATTCGTCCAACAGGTCTGATCGATCCTGAAATCGATGTGCGGCCTGTGCGTGGCCAGGTGGACGATCTCCTCAATGAGATTCGCATTCGTGAGCGCCGCGGCGAGCGTGTTCTCGTCACAACGCTCACCAAGCGGATGGCGGAAGATCTCACTGACTACATGCAGCAAATGGGCGTGCGTGTCCGATACATGCACGCTGATATCGATGCCATCGAGCGAATGGAGATCGTGCGCGGACTCCGCCTCGGCGAATTCGATGTGCTCGTCGGTATCAACCTGCTGCGGGAAGGTCTCGACCTTCCTGAAGTTTCACTCGTCGCCATTCTCGATGCTGATCAGGAAGGATTTCTGCGGAGCGACAGGTCCCTGATCCAGACTGTTGGCCGAGCGGCGCGGCATGTGACCGGTCGCGCAATATTTTATGCGGATCGAATTACCGGGTCGATGCAGCGCTGCATGGAGGAAACCGCACGTCGCCGCGAAATCCAGAGGCAGTACAACAAGGACCACAACATCACGCCTGTGAGCGTCACCAAGAGTATCGAGCAGGTTCGCTTCAGCACACGTGTTGCCGACGCACGGGAGGGACGCGAGGAACGGGAAAAGGATCGCGCGCAGCGTGTTGCAGAGAAGAGTGCGAACTACAGGTCGCCCGAAGAGCTGGAGAAGCTGGTTGCGGAGCTCGAGGCAGACATGAAACAGGCCGCCCAGGATCTGGATTTCGAGGCAGCAGCTCGCATTCGTGATCAGGTATTCGAGCTGCGGGCGAAGTCGGGTGGTGGAGCAGGCGGAGGAAGAGGGCGCGGATCACTCGCAGCGATCCAGGGCCGCTAGTGTCAGATCACCTGCCAATCGTGCCGAAGCTCGCAGAGAAGGGCCATCTCAATCTTTCACTTTCCGAGCTGCAGGACTGGGGAAGAAAGCTAGGTGCAGCATCGGAGCCGCCACTGCTCATCACCCTGAAGGGCGATCTCGGAGCAGGTAAGACGACGCTCGCCCAGGCGATCTGCGCGGGGTACGGCGTAACCGAGGAAGTCACCAGTCCGACATATGCGCTGGTTCACAAATATTCGTCCGCGCGCTCGCCCGTTTATCATGTGGACCTGTACCGGTTGTCGAAGGAGTCCGACCTGACGAACATCGGCTGGGATGACATCATGAGCGAAGCGGCGCTGGTGATTGTGGAATGGCCCGAGCTCGCAGGCTCGCGGATGCCGCGAAACCATGTGCCCATCGCTCTCGAATACAGTCAAACCGACGCGGATCACAGGGTGCTTCTTGCCGGCTAGTGGCGGAGTGATAACGCTCGCGCTCGACGCAAGCACCTATGCGGGAAGCGTAGCCATTCTGCGGGGCAGAGAGGTGATTGCACATCACGAGCTGCCTCCGGTGTCGGGCCCTGTTCAGGGTACGCGCGCCGAAGCAATGATGCCTGCAATCGCGGCCGCTCTTGGTTCCGCAGGCCTGGTTGCAAGCGACCTGGACAGGATTGTGTGCGGCGAGGGACCGGGCAGCTTCACCAGTTTGAGAATCGCAGCGTCGCTCGCCAAAGGCTTTGCGCATTCGCTAGGTATTCCGCTCTACAGCGTTTCATCATTGCTGCTGATGGCAGCGAGTGCGCCTGTAAATGTGCGGCCGGTTGTCGCCGCGATAAATGCCATGCGCGGCGAGTCCTATGTTGCAGATTTTCACACCACTTGTGACATGGTGACGCAGACAGTGGATGCCCGGATCATGTCAGATGAAGACATGGGCAGCTACGCTGAGCACCGCAACGCGATTCTCATCGTCGCCGGTGTGGACGGCGCGGGCCCGAAGGCCGCGGACGTAAGCAGGGTGCTCGACTCGGTAATTGATCGCGGCCCGGTTGAGCTCGGTTCGTGGGAGCCAACCTATGGCCGGCTTCCTGAAGCGCAGGTAAGATGGGAAAAGGCCGCGGGGAAACCGCTCCAGACGTGAAAATCGTCGTTCGTCCTGCTTCCGACGCGGACATAGACGCAGTCGGACTCATCGAGCAGGCGAGTTTTTCCGATCCATGGCCGCGCGCCGGTTTCGAACCCCTGGTCCGCGCGCCCCGCTGTCTCTTCGTTGTGGCTCAAGAGGCTCCAGCTGATGGAATTGCCGGTTATTCGATTGCGCGCTGGATAGAGGATGAAGCTGAATTGCTGAACATCGCCGTTGCAGATGAACAGCGCGGGAAGGGGATCGGCGGCAAGATGCTCGACCATGTGGTCAGCAAACTCGAAGAGCACGGAATCCGGCACATTTTCCTCGAGGTTCGGGATTCGAACACATCAGCGCGTGAGCTGTACCGGTCCCGGGGTTTCCGGGAGCTGTCGCGCCGGATTGGGTATTACCGGCGGCCGACGGAGGACGCGATTGTGCTGGCGTGGAGGAAGGGGGCCTGAGCGAACTGCAACATTCAGCTATTGGCTACTAGCTGGAGCTGCTAGCTGCTGGCTTTAAACTGCGTCGCGTTCTGCCAATAACTTGTAGCTTCTGCTAGTCGCTTACAGCTGTAAGTTGCATCTTGGCGCGAAATTGCTTGCCGGGGATGGCCTTAGTGTGCGTACCTAAACCACGCTATCTTTAGAATTCAGGCGTAGGGAATACACCCTCGCCAGGAGGAATACGTGAGTCGGAGTTTGAATAAGGTGTCGCTGATCGGAAATCTCGGAAACGATCCGGAAATCCGGTCAACAACAGGTGGTGGCAAGGTGGCGAGTTTCTCACTCGCAACCAGCCGGTCGTGGAACAGTGCGTCTGGCGAGAAGCAGGAAAAGACTGAGTGGCACAAGTGCGTTGTCTGGAACACGAAGAACGGCAAGCTCGCCGATATAGTCGAGAACTATCTGAAGAAGGGCCGTCAGGTGTACGTGGAAGGCGCGATCGAATATCGCCAGTGGCAGGACAAGGAGAATCAGACCCGGTACACAACCGAGATCAACGTTCGCGAGCTTCTGATGCTCGGCGGCGGTGGAAGGGGCGAGTACGACGGGGAAAGCAGTGGCAGTCGCTCGCGAAGTGCAGCACCGGCAGGCAAGGCAGCTGGTGGCTCCGACGAGGACTTCTCGGATTTTCCCGCTGCAGTCGAAGATTCAGACGACGATCTGCCGTTCTAGTGGCACGAGGCCCGCGGAATACCGCGGGCCTCTTCTTTTAGTGACCTCGCAAGAGGTACAACCGTCACTCTAGCGATGAACCGCAAACTTTTCTTCTGGATCTCCGGATTAGCCCTGTGTCTTGCGGGCAGCCGCGCATCAGCGCAGCAGACAGTCGCTGCCGACAGTGCGGAGATCGTTCATGTAGTGAAGACGGGCGATACACTCTGGGACATCGCCAACGCGTATCTGCAGGATCCCTTTCGCTGGCCTGAGATCTTTCAGCGCAACACTGATGTCGTGGAAAATCCACATTGGATTTATCCGGGCGAACATATCCGGATCCGTGCAAGCGCAGTTCGCGCCGATGTTCTTGCAGCGCGGGCCCAGGGAATGGAACCGACGACTCCAAGCGACGTAACAGTGTTTCGTGGCGGAATCGTCGCTGCCGACAGACGCGTTGCTTTTGGAGGCGTTGTCGGTCGGGAAACGCCGACGGCAGTGCGCTGGGGTGAAATCGAAAGTGCGCCGTACATCGATACCGTCGGCGGCCCGCGGCGGACGGGGCGCATCAATAGCCGGATGGAAAGAATTGCAGTCAGGGCTTCGCAGTCGGACGTTCGTTTCCAGCTTTACGACCATGCGTACGTAACGCTCCCCTCGAACCGGACGCCCCAGCTCGGTGACCGGTATTTGAGTTACACACTGGGCGCCGAGATTGGAGAGACAGGCCAGGTGGTGGTTCCGACCGGCGTATTCGTGATCGACTCCATCCGTTCGGGTGGGCTTGTTCGTGCACGTCTGGACAGACAGTTCGGCGCAATCGATTTGGAGCAGGGTCTGCTGCCTCTGGACCTGGTGCCGCGGCCATCTTCTGTCGAGACTGTACCGGTGGCCTCCTCAGCTACGAATAAAGTGGTCTGGGTTCAAAACGACCCCGTTCTGCCTTCGCTGCAGCATTACCTGATGCTCGATCCCGGCGCGAGCCCGCCCATTTCTGTTGGTGACGTTTTCGCACTTGTGGATGGCGACGAAAAACTGCGAAACGACCAGCCGGTCCCGGCAGAAGAGATTGGATACGTCCAGATTGTCCGGGTCAGCAGATATGGCGCAACGGGAATAATTGTCAGCCATTCGGAGCCGGTCATCAGAGTGGGAAATCTCGCTCGAAGAATAGCGCGAATACCCTAGGGAGCCTCGAGCGGCGCGGTTAAATTTGGGTCTATAGATGACAGCCCAAATCAAGAAAAAACGCGCACTGGTAACCGGAGGAGCGGGGTTCATTGGCTCC
>JANLYJ010000079.1:0-3864 GCA_031365555.1 Gemmatimonadaceae bacterium
TATTTTGGATCAAACGCCGCGCAGTTCTTGGCACCTGCGCAGTTGTTACGGAATCCGATGTTGATCACCTGGAACTGGCGGCGGAACTGCTCGTCAAACATCGTGTTCCAGTAATTGCGATCGAAATAAAGTCCCGCGCCTGCGAAGAAAACCGTCTTCAGGTCTTCGAGAGCGTATGATGCGCCGACGCGCGGCTGGAACGCCTTCTTGTACATCGGCCGTGAGCTGCTGCCGTTGCTTATGTATCTCTCTATGCCGCCAAGCTGCTGAATGACATTTACGTTCTGGCTCTTGTTCCCCGGAAGTGCCTGATCCACGAGCAGCTTTCCTGCTGCGTACGCTGCGCGCAGACTGTCGCCAAGCGGTTTCGGCGTTACGTAATCGTTGTTGATCATGTTCGTCTCGCCGTCCCATCTCAGTCCGAGATTGAGAACGAGTTGACGCCCGACCGACCAGTCATCCTGAACGAATCCGCCGAACTGAACGTTATTGTTCTTGATCGTAGGATTGCCGAAGCCGACGAGGGCTTCGAAGGGAGTTGCGTAATTCTCCTGATCGGGGCGGAAGTTGAAGACAGGGTTCCCGACGAAATTCTTTGTCCCGCTGTATCTCAGGAAGTCGATGCCTACTCCACCCTTGAAGATGTGATCACCGCCCAGGCTGATTCCACCGCGGGTCATGTTATCGGACAGTGAGAGGCGCTGCTGATCGAACTTTTGTTCCGTATCGCGTCCACCGACGCGCAGCAGGCCGAAATAATTCTTTCCAATCGTTCCGTAATTGGTGGCGGTCGGCTGCCAGGTAAAGAACTGTGAATTCACCGCTGCTTCATTCAGCCATCTGTCACCGGCGTGCTTGAAGTTCACGACGGTAGTGGTGGTGTTGATCTTGAGGTTTTCAGAAGATTCGAAGGACGTCTGCCCGCCAAAGCCGCGGAAATCGTTGTCGCGGCGCACAGTGACGCTGGCGTCCATTGTGTTCCGGCTGGAAGGATTCCAGGTGAGCTTTCCAAGTGCGAGGTGCTCGCGGAACTGCTGCGCCTGTTGACCGGTGAATGCACGCAGTTGGGTGACGAGTGCTGCCGGTGCGCGGGAGGTGTCCCCGCCAAGCCGGATATACGCAGGCTCGTCGCGGAAGTTGAGCTCGTATGTTCCAAAGTAGAAGAGCTTGTCACGGATGATCGGGCCACCGACATTTGCGCCGGCCTGGATACGGTGATAGTTGGGGCGAGCTGAATGGTTGCGAACGGCGAACTCGTCGCGCGCCACGTATGCCTTGCCAACGCCATATGCAAAGAAGTCGGCTTCGGTCTGGTTGGTGCCGCTCTTCGTGGTAGCGACGATGATGGCACTCGCTGCCTTCTGGTATTCAGCCTTGTAGTTCTGGGTCAGAACGCGGAATTCGTCAATTGCGCCCTGTGGAAATGGATTGCCCTTGCTGGCGTCCTGTCCAACCACACCGCCGCGGAGCACGTCGTTCTTGTATGTCGCGCCATCCACGAAAACGTTTACGGCTTCAGCCGGCTGTCCGCCTGCCGCGATGAACTTGTCCGAGTTATTGACGGACTGCGCGGAAATTCCCGGCGCCAGCTTGGCGAGATCGAGCACGTTCCGTTCGAAAGTCGGCAGGTTGGTGATCTGCTCACGCGAAATGTTCGTCCCGACTTCCGAAGTGCGCGTCTGGGTTCCGTTGCGCTCGGAAGTAATCTCTACCGTCGAAAGTGTGGTAGCCACGGCCTCGCTCGAGATGTTCAGGTCGAGCGTTTCGCCGATCCTTACCTGGACTGTGCGCGTCTGCGGCGCAAAACCCACTCTGCGTACATTCATCTGGTAGGTTCCAGGTCTGAGCCCAGGCAAATAATAGAAGCCGGTTGCGTTGGTGGTTGCCCCGCGCGTCTCGTTGGTTGCAAGAAGGCGAAGCGCAACCTGCGCATCGGAGACGGGCGCGCCACCTGAAGCAGTGACATAGCCTCTCACGTTGCCGGTTGTTGTCTGCGCCGCTGCACCTGTCGCAACAGCGGCGACCAGTATTAGGCAAAACGCCAGAGCGGGTAGTAACCGGGCCTGTCTGAACATGCTTCTGATCATATAGCTCTCCTGGTGTGAAATATTGGTAACGTGGATCGGGCACTTCCTCTCTTATGCATTTGTTACTTCGTGTGACGGTACTGCTTCGCCGGCGGTGGATCTGCGGATAACCAGATGCGTGGCCACACGCTCCCGCTTGTGATCGCCGGCGTTCTTGCAACCAATTGCATCAAGCAAGCGAACAACGGCGCGCTCTCCGAGTTCACAGATTGGAACGTGTACCGATGAAAGCGGAGGATCCATGTAGCGCGCGAGCGGGATATCGTCGAATCCGCCGACGGCCATCTCGTCGGGAACGCGAACGCCCTGTTCGCGAAATGCACTCAAGGCACCGATCGCCATGCAATCGTTGGCGGCGAAAACAGCAGTGGGCCGAGGATTCCGTCCAATGAGTTGGAGGGCTGCCGCATGACCACCTGCCTCCGTGAAATCGCCATCAACCTCGAGTGCACGTTCTACGGAGATTCCCGCGTCGCGTAGTGCGGTCCGGTATCCCCGCAGCCGTTCTGCGGAGTCATAGTTGCCGGCTGCTCCCTTGATGATTGCAATTTGCCGGTGACCGAGCGAAATGAGGTGCGCGACCATCGCCCGCGCCCCGCGGAAATTCTGGATTGTCACTGAGTCAACTTCGCTCCCGCCGGACGCCGAGCAGACCAGGACTACCGGAAGATTCGCGGGGATATTGCTGAGCGACTCCGCGTCTACGTGCGGAGACATCAACAGGACTCCATCGACGCGACCACGCATTGCGCGCATTGCTTCCTCGATCTCGCTACGGTCTGCGTGCGAGAGTGAGACCAGGATGTGAAACCCGGCTCGGCGGGCAGCCACGTCAATTCCGCGGATGAGTTCGGAAAAGAACTCGCCGTAGAGATCGGGGAGCAGGACGCCGATAGTATTCGTCTTGCGTGTAATCAGGCTGCGCGCGCCACCGTGTGGGGTGTAGCGCAGCGCGGCCGCTACATCCCTGATTTTCCTGGTGGTTTCCGTGCTCACTACATTCGCGCCACTGAAAACCCGCGACACGGTAGCAACGGAAACGTCTGCCTGGCGAGCTACGTCCTTGATTGTAACCATCCCCGCCCGGTGGGTTTTGGACTTGCGGATCAGGTGTTCCTGGTGAAGCGACCAAAATGTAATCGTTTACATCCGGAGGCGCGAGAGCGAGATTTCCAAGGATGAGAAGACCGGTACGCGAATTCGATTCGGCCGATACGCCCAGCCCTCATGTGGCGCTGCTGGGCGAAAATCCCTTTACCTCCTTCATTACAAACGCCGGGGGCGGGCAAACCCGATTCGGAAATCTTGCGCTAAATCGCTGGAGGAACGACCCAACACTCGACGACCATGGCCAGTGGATCTACATAAACGACCTGAAAGAGGGGAAGGTGTGGTCGGCCGCACACCAGCCGGTCTGCTCCCCGGGGGCA
Source organism: Gemmatimonadaceae bacterium (assembly GCA_031365555.1). Classification (GTDB taxonomy): domain Bacteria; phylum Gemmatimonadota; class Gemmatimonadetes; order Gemmatimonadales; family Gemmatimonadaceae; genus UBA4720. The sequence goes on from JANLYJ010000079.1 coordinate 3,518, forward strand.
GAATATAAAGTCACCTTTGGGCAGAATAATGCGGTCTTTGGATGCCGGGCCGGAGACATCGAGACCAGGATGGAGGTCGTGCTTTTACCCGACTCCCAGACGGAAATCAGGCAAATATCGCTCACCAACCGGTCGGCCACGGTGCGTGACATTGAACTGACCAGTTACTACGAAATCGTTCTAAACGGGTATGGAGCCGATCGCGCACACCCGGCTTTCTTCAACCTGTTCGTGCAGACCGAATGGCTGGAATCATCCAGTGCAATTCTGGCCATGCGGCGGCCGAGGGAGCAGGGGGTGCTGCCGATTTGGAGTGGGCATGTGGTAGCAGTGAAGGGAAATGCTGG